>JBLHKE010000759.1:0-3823 GCA_047619485.1 Verrucomicrobiales bacterium
TCGAACAGGGAACCGAATTCGCCGAACCGTGGGAAGGCGCAAAGACTTCCGCAGACGGACTCCGCGTGCCTGCCGCCGTCGGTGATTTTCTCATCCTCCGTGCCCTCCGCGAAAGCGGCGGCACCGCGGTCGCCGTGGACGACGAAGAAATGATCGAAGCAGCCAAGCTCATCGGCCGCACCCAAGGCATCTTCGCCGCCCCCGAAGGCGGCGCATCTTTGGTCGCCTTCCAAAAACTCCGCGCAACCAACTGGATCAAAGACGCCGAATCCACCGTTCTCTTCAACACCGGATCCGGCCACAAATACGCCCACTTGTTCAGGTGATCTGATTACTCTTGTTTCGGGGCGACACACGACGAGCACGGAGAAACTGACTGGCAAGCATCTCCAAACCGATGCCCGGGAGCAAACTGGGTCGAAATTACCGCGTATCGACGACGGCGAAGTCACCTTGCAGACGCTCATCGACCACTACGATCCGACGAAACGGATCGAGAGCATGGCCACGCTGTCTGTGATCCTAGGCTCTCAGGACAGCGCACAAATCCAGGCGCAGATTGAGACTCTGGGTGCGATGCAAGAAGTCGTCGGTCGCAGTGATCTGCTCATGGTGCTGGCCGAGCGCTGAGCCGTGCTGGATCCCGAATCGATGCTGTGGCTGGCGCTCAGCGATGAGTCTCCCGAGTTCGCACGCGCGACAATGAGATTGCATGGTTTTGGTGAAATAGCGCGGGTCGATCTCGGGACTGCGCGCGAATTGGCGATACTGGCGAAGGTATACAATCGATCGAGAACCGTAATCAGACCATTGTTCGCAAGCCTCGTGGAGATTGATCCGCAGCTGGCACTTGAGTGGCTGGACGACCGGGAACTGGTGGCCCAGAAAGATCATGAGCTTACCGCAAGTGAGTTTTTCAGTCGCTGGGCGGAGATCGATCCATCTCCAGTTCCGATCCATCGAGGCGCTGGGGCGCTCGGAGCCGCTTGAGGCGATGCGCCTGGCGCGGGATCTAGGCAACGACCACGCGCAGAGTTGGTGCCACTACCACGACATTCTCACCGCATGGGCGATGCGCGACCCTGTGGCTGGCTCGAACTACATCTTGGAGAACGAGCTGTTGGAACAACGCGAGTTCCAACAGGATTACCTCGTATTAAATTTGGTGAGGATCTGGGCAAAAACCGACGATCCGGCCGCGGCGAAATTCTACGAGGCGCTGCCCGAGTGCGATTCGCGCACCCACGCGCTGGCCGCGCTCGTCGAGAGTTGGACGTCCGCGGATCCCAAGGCGGCTTACGCCTGGTTGCAACAACAGGATGATTTCGATCAAAAGACCCGCGACTCGACTTTCCAGAATTTCGTTAGAGCCACGCGTGAGACGGACTCCGAGTTTTTACTCGAACTCGTCAACTCGGACGAACCCATTCAGCTCAGAGGTCCCGCGTTACAGAATCTGGCGAATTACTACGTGGAAACTGATGTGGCGAGCGCGGTAGATTGGCTCAATACACTCGAGGGGTTCGATGAGATCACTGCCACGACGTCAGGGGTCGTTGATGGCCTTCCGGCTGGCGACCTTGAGAGCTTCGAACAGCTATTGGGGACGACACCAATAGCGAAACGTTCGCTGATGCTCGAGCGGTTCGCGAGCAACTGGTCACAGCAAGATCCGCAGACAGCGCTCGACTGGGCTGCCACTTTGGAGCCGCGCGCACGCCTAGCCGCGGCGGAGGGAATTATATCGGCCGTCACCAGTTCGGACGAGGGCGGGACGCACCACGCAGAGATAGCAGCGTTTATCGAGGTCGATCCGAATTTGCAGCGGACCTGGTGGAGACACCTCGCCGAGTCATGGTTCCAAGTTGACGCGCCAGAGGCCTTCGCCTGGTCGCTTGAGATCTCCTCAGCAGAGAAGTGCGAAGAAGCACTTGGCGACGTGCTCCAGACTTGGGGCGCGAAGGATCTTGGCACTGCACGAACCGCCCTAGAGCCTGCCGAAGATCTGGGCAAGAATCTTCGCCAGAGGCTGTCGGGACGACTGCCAGCGACTAGCGCATCCGCTGACTAGCGGCGTCCGCCCCAATCCGCGACGGTCGACGCTTCTATTTTTTGCCCGCGCTGCGGATCTTCGCAGCGAGCGCCGTTAGCTGTGCGAGCACCTTTTCGTCGGCTTTTTTGATGTCCTCCAGTTGCCGTTCGAGAGCCGAACCTTCGCCGGTTTTAGACATCCCTTCGAAGACCGTATCTTGAAAATCATCGAGCGCGGGCAGCAGCGACCCCATATCGCGGTTGAGTTTTCGCAGGATCTTTTTCTGCTTGGCGTGGAGTTCGTCGAATTGCTCCTTGGTGTCAGACGGCATCTCGGTCAACAGGCTACGGACCTGGTCGTGGTAGCCCTTGAGAATTGTGTAGCTGTGCTCGGGTGAGTAAGTACGTGGCACCCTGCCGCGCGCGTACAATGCGTAGAAAACCGCGCTCTGGTTGGTCCGCAGCGCCCTGCCAGCCGCAATGACGCGCTTCTGAACGGGTTCGCTCTTCACCACCAACGAGCCTTTGCCTTTCTTGATCGCCTCCTGCGCCCGTTCGAACCCGGAGAGGGCGACGCCGAGATCACTCACGTTTGTGACGAACGACACACGCAATGCCTCGGCGAGTGTCGGCACGGTGATTAGCGTCAGGTTGGCGAGCGTTTCCCAATCGTCATCGATCGCGAAATCGTTGAGTTCTTGGTAGCCCATCGGAGCGCAGATGTAGCGCACCGGATTAGAGGTGCTTTCGATGATCGACCGGATAATCTCGCCATTGCTGACAGCCCCGTCCTTGTTGGCTTCGGAGGGCACGACACTTAGCTCGGCGCCAAGGTCACCGGAGACGACGAGGTTGGAGGAGATTCCATCGCCCTTGATAAGCGAGTGCAAAAGGACGGCGATGGTGAGCATCGACGGGTCGTCCCGAGTGCCGTTCGGACCGAAATCGACATCGATCGTGACTAGTGCGTCTTGCGGCCAGCTGCCGTAGATGGTTGCGAGGCCGTCGAGCAGCGCGCGGATCTCAATGACTCTATCTGGATTGGGCACCGGGAACGCAACCTGCATGGGTCCGGATCCGGGCGTCTTCTTCACACTCGCCATGACCTCGACGAGGGCTGGGCGGAGGACCTGGTGGGGGAGCTTGAATGGGTCTTTTCCGAACGGGTTGGTTTCGACGAAGGCCGGGCTGATATCATCTAGGAAAAAGGTCACGGTGTTCACCATCGCCTCCTCGAGCTCCAGTTCAGCCTTGGGGAGATCATTTTTTGTCGGAGCAATTGCCCCGGGGGCAGCGGGTTGCGTCTTCTTGTCCTCGGTTTCCCCGTCTAGGGCGTAGCAAGGGAATCCGCTGATCGCGAAGGTGAGCGCCGCCAACAAGGTCAGGAAAGAATGGTTTGGATTCATGCTGTTTCGATTCATTGCTTGCTTGGTTTACTCATTTCTCAGCGCGCCAAACTGCGAGGAACTTGGATTTGCGGGGTCGGGTTCATGGAGCGGAGGGAACTGGTAGAAAAGGCGTCTGGCTAGAAAATTGGCCGACGAGGCATCGAATCCGAGGAAGAATTCTGAGATCGGCTGGAAAATCGTAGTTCTCCTTGTTTGGGGACCTTACGGATCCAAACCCGCTCAGTCAATGCTGTAGCGGAATGGGTGGGAGGCTGAATTTGCCCCGTAGCGCGCAGGGCTCAGTGGTGGAAGAATTCTATACCCGTATCGAAAAGATCGGTGATTCTCGTCCCTCGGAAGGCGAATCACTCTATCTGAAGATGCTCGCCGAGGCGGTTCATTTC
>JBLHKE010000760.1:0-3823 GCA_047619485.1 Verrucomicrobiales bacterium
AAGCAGATCGAGCTGATCCGCGACGCCGAGGGGGATGCGATTGCCGCGGCGGTGGCCGATCGGGTCGACGCCGTGCAGTCGCAGGATGCGTGGTCGCGGCTCTACCATGCGCGCGACCAGATGCCTGGACTGCGCAACATGTCAGCCGAGGCCTATCTGAAGTTCAAGGGGATCGCACGCCTGCTCATCGAGGCAGACGATCGCCTCTCGACCTACGAGTATGCGCTACAGAAAGCGTTGGGATTCCTGGTCGATCCCGTTTTTACGCCGCACGAGATTCCGGAGGTGCGATTCACTAGCCGAGAGGAGCTAGAGGAGCCACTTGCCGATCTGATCGGGCACCTTTCGAAGCCTGAAGAAGAAGCGAACCTCGGCAGCTACGACCAGGCTCTGTTCGAGGTCTACCACGCGACCGCCGAACTGCGCGCAGAGATCTACCGCGAGTGCCACCACGCCTTTGTCGAGACCGGTGGCGAACCCGCTTCGGAGCGCTTCGTCTTGCTCCAGGCGCTAGCGGACGGACTGTTCCTAGCAGTTACTGACTAGCCCGGATTTAGCAAACGCTCTAGTTGGGAGTTCCGTTCACATGGCACAGTGTTTGTGCTGTCATTCGAGAGCGTCATTGGGTTCCGTTCGCGCACAGGCCATGAGAAAAGGGGCGCGTGCTGACGGTCGCAGGCTAAAGCCTACGCTACGGCTTTGCGCGTTCTCAAAAGGCGTTGGGGTTAGCTTCCACAGCCTCCTCCGCCGCAGCCGCCACCGTCGTTGCCGCACCAACTAGTACCGTCTCCGCAGCCACCTCCTCCACCTTTGCCGCCACCGCTCTTGAAGAAACTGATAACCGCGCTGAGGATGATCAGGGCGATGATGACGGTAGCAAAAATCGCGCCAGCATCGTAGTCGCCTTGCTCATCGGTCAGGAATTCGGCACAGCCAGCAAGCAACATCACCGAGGCGGTCGCCGCTGCTCCAGTGAAAAGAGACTTGCGCGGGATCACCAATTTGTCAGAGGTATCGATCCGCTGGAATCGGCGCGAGGAAAAGCGTTCGCGACTGGCAGGCCAGATTTCGCTAGGAGGTTCTTCGGCAAAGAACTTCCGGTAGGAGTGCAAGGTCTTGGCATACCAGTCGACGAATTTTTCGCGTTCGGCATCGCCACCGCGTGTCGGCCCGTGGTGCAGCGGTGTGTCTAGTAGCTCCCCACACATCTCCTCCCAGTAGGAGCGCGTGTAGCACAGGTGCAGGTGCCACACCTGATCAACTTCATCGGAGGGCGTGATCGGATGTCCGGCGACCTGGGAAAGAAATACGAATCGCTTGTATTCCTCGATCACCCGTCGGGAAAATTCTTTGCTCCAGCCGTTTTCCGTCGCGAGTCGATCGGAGAAGCGCAGTGCTGAGTCGATATCGTCTAGATCAAAATTTTCTAGGCGGTTCCAAAGTTCGTGTCGGTTCGATGCTTTTCCTTCCATCCCCAACCCTGCCAAGATCTCAGGTTCACTCAATTATACGATCGAACCAAGATTGTAATCGACCGCCCGGCTATGGTGGAAAACCGAAACCTAGCTTCACGGCTGAGTATTCCGGGTGCACGCTGCCATCTGACCGGCGGATGATCAGTGGCGGCTCGTACCAGGTCGGCTCGCGCATTTCCTCGGGCAGGTCTGTGGCGCGCATCATCAGGAAGACACCGATCAGCGGAGGTTCGCCTTCGCGCAAAACGATCGGGCGTTGGCGGACGATGACCAGGCCGGCTGCCTGAGCCGCCGCGGTTACTCGATCGGCCTGTTCGGTCGGTGTGACTGGGAACACGCAGGCGAACACTCCACCGGGTGCGATGTGATCGACCGCCGTCGCGCAGTAGTCGGCGATGGTTCCGCGCAGTTCAAATCGACACGCGACCTTCTGCGGGTGCGCGGCCTCGACTCCGCTGCCCCGCGGGAAGTAGGGAGGGCTCCCTAACACTAAGTCAAAAACTTCATCGTCGGCCAAGACCGAGGTGTCGCGCAGATCTCCCTCGCGGATGTCGAAACGATCCTCCAAACCGTTCCAGCGCACCGATCGGCGCGCGAGTGCCACGCTCTCCGGCTGCGCTTCAATCGTGACGACGTCCGCACCCAGCGAGCGCCAGGCCGCGATCATCGCGACGGTGCCGATACCACTGCCGAGATCGAGAATCGTCCGCGCGCTCGGGCACCAGGTGGTTCCGTACCAGGCAGTCAGGATGTCGTCGGTCGAATAACGGTGACCCTTGCGTAGCTGGAAGATTTTAAAGTGGCCGCACAGAGCATCGAGCGATTCGCCATCGCCGACCGCGAGTTCCGGATCACCGGATTCTCCAGGCACCGTCGCCCCCGGGATCGCATAGCCGCGGAAGTGTGTCTTTTCCGAATCTGGGTTCTCGATGGTCATCGGATAAGAGATCGTAGTCGGGACCGCAGGCTGAAGCTCCTGCTTCGGTCAGCAAGTAACGGGTCGTAGTTCACCGCTAATCATTCGAATCGGGATCAGCACTGGAACCAGCTTCCGGAAACGATGAATTCCAAGGGTTGCGTTATTCGCGGTTTAATATGAACAGGTCGAAGCTGGAGCTGCATTCTACGATGCCCACTCTACTTCTGCGTTTTCAACTGTGGGAACATCACCACATCGCGGATCGATTCCGCCCCGGTTAGCATCATCACCAGGCGATCGATGCCGATGCCGATGCCGCCGGCTGGCGGCATGCCGTGTTCTAGAGCTGTGATGAATTCCTCATCGACCTTCTGCGTCTCCTCACCCGCCTGGTGTTCGAGGCGCTCGCGCTGCTCGATAGGGTCGTTGAGCTCCGAGTAACCCGGGCTGATCTCCTGACCGTTGATGATGAGTTCGTAGACATCCACCACGCTGTCGTCCTCTCGATTCTGCTTTGCGAGCGGCACCAGTTCCTTGCTGACGTGGGTGACGTAGAGTGGGTCGAAGGATTTCTCCTCGATGAGTTTCTCGAACACCTGCTGGGTGACCTCGTAGTCCTCCATGTTCGGCGAGATCTCGACGCCGAGCTCGGCGCAGCGCTCGCGACGTTTGGCGGCGTCGTATTCCCACCACTGTGGGTCGATCTCCTTGAGCAAATTGTGGTAGCTCTCGCGACGCCACGGGCGCTGCAGGTTGATCGTCTTGGTGATCTCGCCGTCGGCGTTCTTGTGTTCGATGAGCAGCCCGCCGCAGAATTTTTCCGCCAGTTGGCAGGTCATCTCCTCGACCATGTCCGCCATCGCCTCGAAGTCGGCGAACGCCCAGTAGGCCTCGAGCATGGTGAACTCCGGGTTGTGGCGGCGGCTGATGCCCTCGTTGCGGAAGTTGCGGTTGAGTTCGAACACCTTGGTGATGCCTCCGACCAGAAGGCGTTTGAGGAACAGTTCCGGTGCAATGCGCATGTAGAGCGGCATGCTGAGAGCGTTGTGGTAGGTTTCGAACGGGCGCGCTGCAGCGCCGCCCGGGATGTCTTGCAGCATCGGTGTCTCGACTTCGAGGAAACCGCGATCCTGGAGGAATTCGCGGATCTCGCGGATCATCAGCGAGCGCTTTAAGAAGATATCGCGGCTGCGTTCGTTCGACATCAGGTCGAGGTAGCGCTTGCGGTACTTGAGCTCCTGATCAGAGACGCCGTGGAACTTATCGGGCATCGGGCGCAGGGCTTTCGACAGCACGGTGAGACTCTCCAGCTTGACCGTTGGCTCGCCGACTTTGGTATTGAAGGTCTCGCCGCTGAGGCCGATCCAGTCGCCGAGGTCGAGCAGTTTGAAGGCCTCGAACTCCTGCTCGCTGACGCCCTTGGCGTTGA
>JBLHKE010000761.1:0-3819 GCA_047619485.1 Verrucomicrobiales bacterium
ATCTTATAGGAGATCTCGTAGCTGCCACGCTCCTTGCGGATCTTGCTGGCGATGCCCCCTTGCTGGGCGTCGACTACTGCTGAGACGTCGACCTCGCTCCACAGCTTCTGCGTGTCAGCACGGGTGTAGCGCACGAACCCCTGCGGTAGCGGTTCCTTTGGCGTTGCCAAGATTTCGGGCACGATCACTTCTTTGATCACCTCCTTCTTGACCACCTTCACCTTTTGTTTCGTCGCCAGGTTCATGGCCAGTAACACAATGATCCCGAGACAGCAGAAGAGCATGCCCAGCCGCCACGCGGCGCTGCCACCTGAAGATTTCTTTGTCGATGCGTTGCTCATAGATACAGATAAAATTAACTAGCTCAGTCTGCGGCGCCACCTTCGTCGTAGCGATCACGTTTGCCCAAGATGAAGCGGAGCAGCGGCGCTGGCAATGCCTCGATCGCCATCGCAGTCAGAAAAACCGGCAGTCCAGGAAACACCCGTGGCTTGTTGGATTCCGCCGCCCGCAACGCCTTGGAGACGACCACCCGCGCTTCGGTGTAGAACATTTTACCGCCCGGCGCCTCCAATTTTCCCGAGCCCTCACGCCGCGCAATGTCACCGAACTCCGTCTTCACCGGCCCCGGGCAGAGTGCCACCACATTGACCTTTTCGGCGCGCAGCTCGTGGCGCAGCGATTCAGAAAAACTAGACACGTAAGCCTTCGATGCCGCATAGGCCACAAAATCCGGGATCGGCAACAGGCTCGCCAACGAACTGACATTGATGATCGCCGCGCCGCCGGCCACGCGCATGACTGGTAGCAGCGCGTGCGTCAGGTGGGTGAGCGCCACCATATTGAGCTGCAGCAGTGCCTCCACCTTGTCCCAGTCCGACGCGCCGAAGTCCCCGTAGTCGCCCATGCCCGCATTGTTGATCAACAAATCCGGGACGATCCCCTGCGCTCCTAACCGTTGCAGAAAACGTTCCCGCTCGGTCGCGCGGGTCAGGTCGACCGAATAGGTGTAGATTTCCAGCTGCGGATGCGCTGCGAGCAATTCCTCCTCCAGTGCCAGCAGGCGGTCGCCACGCCGCGCTACCAGAACCAGCGCTTTCGCAACCCCTCCGAGCTGGCGCACGAACTCACTACCGAGCCCCGCAGAGGCGCCCGTGATCAGTGCGGTAGAGTTTTGCAGCTGGAACATCACCGTCAACCAACCACAACTCCTCACAGAAACCAAAAATAAATCGGTCGCCAGCTCCATCCGGGCGGGTAGGATGCCCGACCCCACCCAATATGCCACTTACAGTCAATCGCCTCGACCAGCAAAAGCCGTTCATCACCAAAGATGGCTCGACCATCCGCAGCATCCTCGACAAAACCAACGCCCCGGTCAAGCAACAGAGCCTCGCCGAGGCCACTGTCCCCGCCGGCGGCGCAACCGAACGTCACTACCACAAATTGAGTGAAGAGTTCTACTTTATCCTCGAGGGATCCGGCATGGTAGAGATCGACGGCGACAGCCAGCACGTCGGCCCCGGCGACGCCATCCTCATCCCGGTGAAAGCTTGGCACCAGATCATGGCCGCCGACGCCAGCCTGCGCTTCCTCTGCTGCTGCGCCCCGCCGTACTCACACGACGACACGTATTTCAATTAGCCAGCCGGAAGCTGGAGCTGCGGCGGTTCTATCAGGAATTCTGATCCAAAGTCGATTGAAGCGGTAGCCGAAATTCTTTCCTTCGACGCGCCCCATCCAAACCCGACTCGCAACTTGATCGCCTTCAATCTAGAGTTTTCTAAAGTCGCCTAGGATTCGGGAATCAGCCTTGGAATTTTGATCAATGGTGGAGGGAAGCCGATCGCGGCGATTCGGCCGGAGGTGACGACCGACGATTCCACCAAGTTTCGCAAGTTCGCCTATCACAGCATCACCGAAAAGTATCTTTCCGAGTCCGAACTTTTCATTCCGTTCTACCCCAACACCGACAGGTTCGTTTCATTTCGGATCAATATGACCGCCGCAACTGTGACCACGAAGAAGGATGATGATTACGTTCGTGTACCGCTTAGTGATTTACTCAAGGCGGAGTGATGAGACGGGTTTGAGATTCTCTCTATCGGGTTTCGCCAGAGGAACGACGAAGGACAGTTCAGCTGCGGCTGGGTTGATGTCCGGCTCACGACCTACCCTCGGGCCATCCATTGGTAGCAGTTGATGCAATCGCGCAGTCATCCGTCGCGGCGTAGAATGGGCCTGCGATCACTCTTCGGCTTCCAGCTTTCCGATGATCGCCTGGGTCAACTGGCTGATGACTTCGGCGGGCAGCAGCAAGCCCAGCGTCCGGCTCAACCTACCATGGTGCATGCCGACGAATCGCCCCTCCAAGTCATAGATCGGCGTCCCCGCATCGGCTGCGTACAGGCGCAAGTTGTGGGTCGTCGCGTTGGCGATCGGCGCGCGGAGGCGACTGATCAACTCGTCCTTGTCATCGAGCGGTCCAATGGTGATCTCTTTCGGCACCTCACGCGAATGATCGCAGGCGACCCCCCACGTCTTCAACCCGCGCCCATCAATCGCCATCAACCCTGTTCCGGCGCGCAAGGTGTCTCGCACCTCTCCCTCGGGGAATCGCAGGATCGGCGCCTTATCTTTCTCGGGCGCGATGCGGATCTCGAGCAGCGACAGATCGAACTCTTTGATTCCTGCCCGCTCACTCAAGGGGTAGAGTTCCCCACCGACACGCCAGCGGATTTCCTCGCCCTCAGACAATTCACTCTTCTTGGCGATGATATATTTTTCGTGCACCCGGATCCCGTAGGTGACCAGCGATTGTCCCGCATAGATCTTGAGCGGCGCAACGGCTCCCGCTGGGAGATCAGGGAGCTTTTCGATCAGCGCTGGATCTTCGATCCCCATCGAAATCGGCACCCCGCTGCTGAGCGCAAAAACATCCGGCACCAAGAAGTTGGCCATTTCTGATTGATTAATTTTCACATCCTTGCCACCAGAACTCCGCTTGCGTACGAACTCGACCGTCGGGCGGTGACCTGCGGCAAAGCGTCCGTGGAACACGGCACCGAGCTTCTCCAGTGTCGCCGGATTGATCTCTAGACCGTTGCCGATATCGCCACCGGGTCCATCTTCGAGCTTACCGATACGCCGCATCGATTTGAGCGCTTTAAAATCGTCGAGCAAGGTGCTCGCGAGAGCAAAACGATTGAAACCGCGTTTGGTAGCCGCGCTCGAGTCAATACCGATCAGCGCGCCATCGGGATCGAACAGCGGACCACCGGAATCGCCTGGCTGGATTTCAACATCGGCGGTCGCAAACCACGGTTTGCCATCGCGCAGGCGCAGCATCGTGATGCGCCCGAGCCGCAGTTGCGCAGGTCGGCCATCCGCCTCCCCGGCCGGGTGGGCGAGCGTGAAGCAAAAATCGCCAGCTGCCACCGGTTTCGCCGACAGCGGAGTGAACGGCCACGGCCCGTCGCGCTCGGTGGTGATCTGCAACAGGCCGGTATCCGTCTCGAAATTACGACCGAGCGCACGCGCGTAGGCCACCTTGCCATCCGGGAACGTAACCTTCACCCCATCAGTGTTCTTTGCCCCCTTCAACACGTGCCCAGCCGTGGCGATCAGCCCCTGAGGCGAAATGACGACACCACTGGCGTAGCCACCGCGCTCGATCGAGACGACGCCCGGCCAAACTCTATCCGCGCTTTTCTGCACCTGTTTGGTCAGCGCGAGTGCGTCGAATTCGACCGCATCAACCAGTTGGAGTAAAAAGAGGAGGGCGGAAACCTTGGCGAAGAAGCGGATCATCGTGGTACC
>JBLHKE010000762.1:0-3818 GCA_047619485.1 Verrucomicrobiales bacterium
AGCCGTAACTTCGATTTCAAAATCGAAGCCCATCGTGCTCGGACTTCATGCTTGGGCACTGCTCTTCGATTTTGAAATCGAAGTTACGCCATCGCCTGCGGCGATGGGATTTCCCGACAGTCTCTGGAGCTCTAGACGATGGTTAGGCGTGCCTTCACGTCGCGGGTATACTCCGCTGGGTCTTCGGCTTGGAGGATGCCGGAGACGATGACGACCCGTCTGGCGCCGGCTTCGACTAGCTCTGGAACGTTTTCTTTTTTTACGCCGCCGATGCAGAAGATCGGGATGTTGGTGACGGCTTTGTGGGCGGCGCGGATGTCTTCGGTGCCGATGGCTGGGCGTCCTGGTTTGGTGGGCGTGGCGAACAGTGGGCCAAAGCCGATGTAGTCGGCGCCTTCAGCTTGGGCGGCGATCGCTTGCGCGAGGCTGTGGGTGCTCTTGCCGACGATTTTGTTCTGCCCGATGATCTTGCGGACGTCGGCGATCTGCATGTCGTCTTGGCCTACGTGCACGCCGTCGGCGCCGGTGCTGGCGGCGACCTCCGGGAAATCATTAATGATGAATGGGACTTTTGCTTCGCGGGCGAGGGGGATGACCTGCCTGGCAAGGGTCTCGACTTCAGTGGGCGTGCTGGTTTTTGCGCGTAGCTGGAGGATGTCGACTCCGGATTTGAGGAGTAGCAGGGCTGTGTGCGGGGCGGCTTCGGTGGAGACGTAGCCGAGGTCGAGGATGCCGTAGAGTTTGGCTTGGGAGAGATCGTGGGGCATTGGGTTGGGCTTTGGATTTTAACCGTAGATGACGCAATCTACGGTGGAAATTCGAAGCTTGAGAACTTCGTCCGTCACGCCGTCTACAAGTATCCAGAGTCTACTTACGCACCCGAAGCCTAATAGCTAAGACGCTGGCTGCTTGGAGAGGAAGTGCTCGACCCAGGCGATGTTGTAATCGCCGCTGCGGAAGTCGGAGTTCTTGAGGATGGCGTCTTGGAAAGGGATGGTGGTTTTGATGCCCTCAACTAGAAATTCGTTGAGTGCACGCTGCATTCTGTCGATGCAGATCTCGCGGGTGGCGCCGGTGACGATGAGCTTGGCGATCATCGAGTCATAGTATGGAGGCACTTCGTAGCCGGAGTAGATGTGGGTATCGACGCGGACGCCGCGGCCGCCGGATGCATAGAAGAGGTCGATTTTTCCCGGGCTTGGGCGGAAGTCGTTGTATGGATCCTCAGCGTTGATTCGGCATTCGATAACGTGGCCGCGTGGCGTGGCTTTGAGGACGTGATCGCTGATCGGCTGGCCGGCTGCGATACGGATCTGTTCCTTGATCAGGTCACAGCCGTAGAGCTCCTCGGTGATCGGGTGCTCGACCTGGATGCGGGTGTTCATCTCCATGAAGTAGAAGTTGCCGCTATCGTCAACGAGGTACTCGATGGTGCCGCAGTTCTCGTAGCCGATCTCTTTGGCCAGGCGCACCGAGGCGTCGCCCATTTTCTTGCGCAGCCTCTTGTTCTTCTGCAGGAGGCAGGATGGTGTCTCCTCGATGATTTTCTGGTTACGCCGCTGCAGCGAGCAGTCGCGCTCGCCGAGGTGAGCGACGTTGCCGTGGCTGTCACCGAGGATCTGGAACTCGATGTGGTGCGGGTTGAGGATGAGTTTTTCGATGTAGCAATCGCCGTTGCCGAAGGCTTTCTCTGCCTCGGTGCTGGCGTTGTGGAAGGCGCTCTCGAGCGCTGCCTCGTTGTGCGCGGGGCGCATGCCTTTGCCGCCACCGCCAGCAGTGGCCTTGATCATCACCGGGTAGCCGAGCTCTGCGGAGACCTGTTTGGCCTCTTTGATATCCTTGATGATGCCGTCACTGCCGGGAGTGACGGGGATTTTAGCTTTTTTCGCGGTCTCGCGCGCGGTGTTTTTGTCACCCATCATGCGGATGACGTCAGCGGACGGGCCGATGAACTTGATCTTGCAGCTGTCGCAGATGTCGGCGAACTGCGCGTTCTCCGAGAGGAATCCGTAGCCGGGGTGGATGGCGTCGACGTTGGCGATCTCTGCCGCGCTGATGATGCGGTCTGCCTTCAGATAGCTCTCGGCGCTCGGGCCGGGGCCGATGCAGATCGCCTCGTCGGCGAGCTGAACGTGCATGGAGTCGACGTCTGCGGTCGAGTAGACAGCGACGGTTTTGACGCCGAGCTCTTTGCAGGCGCGGATGACGCGCAGCGCGATCTCGCCGCGGTTGGCTATCAGTACTTTGCGAAACATGTTCTAGCGAAAAGCTTACGAGGGGGAGATGATGAAGAGCGCCTGGCCATACTGAACCGGTTTGCCCTCCTCGCCGACGATACGCTGGATGACGCCGTTGGCGTCAGCCTTGATCTCGTTCATGACCTTCATCGCCTCGATGATGCAGACGGTGGTGTCCTCATCGACGTGGTCGCCGACTTTGACGAAAGAGTCCGAGTCGGGCGACGGCGAGCGGTAGAAAGTGCCGACCATCGGAGAGGTGATCTCGGTGCCCTTATCCGGGACTGGAGCTTCCTCTACAGCAGGGGCGGCGGGTGCCACTGGAGCAGGGGCGGCCACGGCTACTTCGTCAGCGCCTTTTTTGAGTTTGAGTGTGATGCCGTCCTGCTCGAGCAGGAAGTAAGACAGGTCGTTCTCATTCATCAGGTCGATGACGCTCTGGATGTCTTTGATCTCCATTTTCTTGGCGGGCTTTGGAGGTTCAGGCTCCTCCGGTGGTTTTTTCCTCATGTGTAAAAGGGTGTCGCTAGGGTGGCTAGGTTTGTGGAGATTGTTTTTAAACGAGATCCGGGAAGGTGCAAAGCTACTTTTCGCGGTGATTTCGTCAAAGCGGGCGTATCTAGCCCGCGAGATCCGCCGAAGTTGCAAAAAGTGAGGACGGGGCGACGCGATTTGCTAGCGCCGATGAAAGTGGAGATCGCTTGAGGGTGGATGTTCGTTACAGCTTGGGCGCAAAGCCTTGGGGTGTGAGCGAAAGGTGGTTTTGGAACCCGAAAGGCATGGTGCGGGCGCTTCGCAGACGATGGGAGAGGCGGATCGAGGTGCGCTAGAGCCCCGAATCTGGGTGGGGTTGGGGTTGCGCGGGGAACTGGGGCTTGGTGAGGTTAACGGCTAGTTTTGTCTTAAGCCGGTTAGTAGGGTAGCCTTTAGACGCTGCGTCCGCCGAAGCGATCCCATTTTTTGATGGCCAGTGCGCGAATGGAAGCCAAGGGCATCTGGTGGGTCGTCGAGAGCATAGGCGATGCGCAGACGGGACTGCCGTTTCTGACGCAGCCTAAAGGCTAGGCTACATTGCTACCCTCTTTTTAACCTAATGCCTATGGGCGCTCGGGCTCCTTGAACCTCCGATCTGCGTAGGAGTTTCCTCCGAGTGGTTTACTACAACTAAGCAAACTCTGCCTTGGTGGTGGGCAGTCAATGACTGCCCAGTTACCGACCAACTTTTATTTCCGAACGAGCCCCTAGAAACGCCAATCACACCTGACCCGAATGGCACGTAATTAACGGCACTCTCCCGAGTGCCAGCCTGTTGGATCTCTCGGGATCGGGATGGCATCCGGCATCGGTCGATGTCGTCGCGGTAGAACGAACGCCTCCGTTCGTTCGGATCGAGCGGAGTGATGATCCGGGAGCATCCCTGTGCGCGACAGCCGCAACGTTCCATCAGTTCGAACCCTCTCCCGCTCGCAGGCTCCCCAGGCAAAGGGGTTGTCAGGAAATAAGTCATACAAAGATGCGCAGGAATTTTAGCCAGCACCAAGGCAGATTTCAGCGATTATAGCGGGCTATTTGAGTTGGAAG
>JBLHKE010000763.1:0-3818 GCA_047619485.1 Verrucomicrobiales bacterium
AGCTGCGGTGGCGGCGAGAGCGAGTGCGTTAGTCAGCGTTTTTTGCTTCATAGCTAGATCAAGCTCGCACGAGATCGAAACAATTTCAATCCCTCCCGTGAGCTTGCGACGGGGGCGTCATGACCGTAGTCTGGCTGCTGATGTCAACCCAATCCAATGCTGTTGCTCTTCCGAAACCCGATCAGGGCGAGGAGGTTATAACGATCAATGAGATCTACGAATCAATCCAAGGCGAGAGCACTTGGGCTGGCGAGCGATGTGTTTTTGTTAGGTTAACCTTTTGCAATCTGCGCTGCACCTACTGCGATACCGAGTATGCATTCTACGACGGGGTGAAGCGGGGCGTTGGCGAAATTTTTGACGAGGTGATGGCGATCGACTGCCCGATGGTGGAGATCACCGGCGGCGAGCCGCTGCTACAGAAGGGGGTCTTGAACTTGATGGAGAAATTCTGTGACGCTGGCCGGCGTGTCTTGATCGAGACGAGTGGCAACCGTGATATCTCGGTGGTGGATCCGCGCGTTCACATCATCATGGATTTAAAAACGCCGAGCAGCGGCGAGCAGTTGAAGAACCGCCTAGAGAATATCCCGCACCTGGCGAAGAAGGATGAGGTGAAGTTCGTGATCGGTAGTGAGGAAGACTACGAGTGGGCGAAGGGAATGGTGCGCGAGCACGCACTGGATGAGAAGTGCGGCACAGTGTTGTTCTCTCCCGTTTTTGGAAATATCGAGTCGAAGGACATCGTCGATTGGATCGTACGCGACAAGTTGCCCGTGCGCTTCCAGCTGCAGATGCACAAGTTCATCTGGGCGCCGATGAAGCAGGGGGTGTGATTTTGGGTAACTTCGATTTGCAATCGAAGCCCGGAGAATTGAGCTGCCGAGCTTAGGGTTTGTCAGGAAATCAGTCATACAAAGATGCGCAGGAATTTTAGCCAGCACCAAGGCAGATTTCAGCGATTATAGCGGGCTATTTGAGTTGGAAGCTAACGCGGGTGATGGCGAAAAAGACCAGCAGATATTGATTAGTTATTATTTGTTTCCCCTTAGGCACTGGGCTTCGATTTTTAAATCGAAGTTACCGCAGGGGGCTCAGATTAGAATGCAACGCCGAGGCTGATGTGGAGTGTCCCGCTTGGTTCGCGTTCGCCGCGGTTCATGTTCCAGCCGTAGTCGACCCGGATCGGGCCGGTGGGGAGGTCGTAGCGCAGTCCGCCGCCGAGGGCGTAGTGCATCTCGCCGAGACCGGCATCATCAAAATCACGCAGCAGGTTGCCGGCATCACCAAAGACCGCTGCTTTGAGCCCGCCGACGATCGGCACGGAGTATTCAGCGTTGAAGGTGCTGTAGAACTCGCCGCCGAGCGGGAATCCACGGATGTCGCGCGGTCCGAGGTGCTTCTCGCGGAAGCTACGCACCGTCGAACCGCCACCGCTGAAGAAGCGCATGTCGATCGGGATGCCCTTGCT
Organism: Verrucomicrobiales bacterium; assembly: GCA_047619485.1. GTDB lineage: Bacteria > Verrucomicrobiota > Verrucomicrobiia > Verrucomicrobiales > DEV007 > JBLHKE01. Next base: position 1,472 of record JBLHKE010000763.1, read on the forward strand.
GTCGCCGGCGGGGATGATGAAGCCGCTACGCGCTCCGAGGCTCAACTGCGTGCGCTTGGTGATCGGGATGTAGGCGCTGAAGCGGATGGTGCCGCGGGTGAACTCGACATCGCTGAGCAACGAGCCGTATTCGAAGGTGTTGTCAAAGACGAACCCGCGGCTTGGCAGGGTCGGGTTGTCACGCGTGTCCCATGAATGGGCGAGACCGATGCTGGCCACCCGGTAGTTCGGTAGCCCGAGGTCGACCGCCTCGATCTCGGCCTCGGTGATCTCGGTGTGGCCGAGGGTGCCGAATACGGTGACCGAGTAATGTTCGCCGATCTCGCGACCGATCCCGACGCGGCCACCGTATTCGAACTTGCTGTAGCCTTCGCGTTTTTCAGTCTGCGCGAAGAGACTTGCGTTGAAAAATAACTTCGTGTCGTAGAACCACTTGTCACTGTATTCGGCCTCACCGCTGAGTCCACGCTGGGTGAACTCGAAATTGTTTTTGAACTGGCGGCCGGTGCCGAAGACGTTGTTCTCGCGGAAGATCAAACCGAAGATCGCCCCGTCGTAGCTGCCGTATCCGCCGTAGACACCCACCGAGCGAGACTTTGACTCTTCCACATCGATGAGGAGATCGATCAGCTGTGATCCCTCGGATCGCTCTTCGGGGCTGACGCTGATCTTGGTGAACAGGCCGATCTCCAGCAACTCGCGATAGATTTCGTCGGCGGTGGCGGGGGAGTAGGGCTTGTCGACCAGCGGCTTGAAGCGCTTCCTGAGGAAGTCGGCCTTGACCCGCTCGTTGCCCTCGACTTCGATACCTGCGACTTCGAACGGTTCACCAGCCTCGATGCTGAAAACGAGGGTGACCTCTTCGCCGTGATCGGTCGGGGAGACCTCGATGGTGTGATGGTAGTAACCACGCTTGCTGTAGAACTCGCTGACCGACGCGCGCGCTAGCGAGGTGTTCTCAGTGGTGCATGGCTCGCCGACGAGCGGAGCCAGGATCGACTCGAGCGCCGCAGCACCATTGTCGGTGTCGCCCTCTAGCTTGAACGCGCGGTAGCGGTGCAGTGCACCAGCCTCAATCTGAAGCTGGATCGCGACTTGGTTGCCGGTGGTGCTGGTCGATTTCTTGAGTGGCGCGGTCTTGGCGTGCCAGTAGCCGAGCGAGCGGTAGAGCTGGGCGACGTCCGAGAGGCCTGTGGCGATCTCGCTCTCGACGAAGGGCAGCGCTCCCTGTTTGCTTAGGAGGCTCGATCGGAGTCGGTTGGAGGTTGTGCGGCGCACCAGGTTGCGAAGATCCTCTGCTTCGATGGCGGCGATGTTGCCGCTGATGGTGATCTCGCCGAGCTCGAGACTTGGTCCCTCGTCGACGGTCAGCTTGATGTCCTTGCTCGAGTCGTCGAACCCCCAGCGCACGTCGGCCTCCTTGAAGCCGCGCCGACGCAACTCGCGTTCTAGGAAGAAAGACGCGTCGTCCGCGAGCGGTCGGCTGGCGCCGTTCTTCTCAACGAGTTTGACCTGTGGTCTGATGATCTCACGTGCCTCCTGCTCGGCGACCTTTTGCAGCCCGACGATCTGGATCGAGGCGTACGAAGTGATTGCCACTAGCGGTGCTAGGGCGATCACGAGTAAGCGTCTGCGGGGGATGCGCATCTATTTGAAACGAAAAATGAACTTCACGAGTCCGCGATAATCTCCTTCGACGTCCACGTTTCCCAGCAAATAAACCCGGTCGGTGAGTTCGAGTTCTGCCGAGGCTGCACGCTTGCCGGTGCGTGGATCGATCTGTCCCGCCTTGAAAGAGAGCAACTCACGCAAACTGCCTGGGCGTCGTTCGATCGGTGTGCCCTTGCCGTATTTCCGGCGCAACCGGTCGATCAGGAGCAGGGCGGCGTCCCCGGCGATGACTTTGCTGTCGTTTAAATCCGAGCTTTTAGAACCGCTGGCGAGCAGGGCGAGCGCCTCTGATTCGGGAAGTGGCGGGTCGGAAGTGATCAGCGTCTTGGGGGTGGAGGAGCGGCCGTAGGCGATCAGGTTGATGTTGTAGTCTTGGACTTTAGAGACGGCGCGAACATTGATCTCAGGATCGAAGCCGGTCTTCTGTGAGAATGTTAGTTCGGCCTGGGTTGTTTCGAGTTCGCTGAATGGCAAGGTCGCCTTGCCGTCCTCCAGGGTGACTTTGCCATGCGGGATCGGCTTCCCGAGAGTGCCGCCGATGTTCAGTTTGACGAGGATATCTGCGCGGGCAAGATTGCTGCGGACCAGGAACGGATCGTCGGTGACGATGTCCACGTCGACCGTCCAGGCATTGAATGGAGAGGCCGCGACACCGATGTCTTTTTTCGTCCCAAAG
>JBLHKE010000764.1:0-3804 GCA_047619485.1 Verrucomicrobiales bacterium
GTGTTCAAGATGGAAGGCATCCGCGAGATTCAAGGAACTACCGACGGCAACACCGAGAGCCAGAAGACGCCGTTCCCGGTCGGCTGGGTCAGCAACTTCGACATCGCCGACCAGGGCGACGACAAAGAAATCTACCGCCACAACATGCGCATCAACAGCAACGTCGACAGAGATGACTACACCAGCATCATCGCGATGTGCAAAGCTTTCAGCCTCTCCGGCCAGGCGCTCGAGGACGAGGTACAGAACACCATCAACGTCGACATGTGGATGCGCCAGTTCGCCATCCTCTCGCTCTGCGGGGTCGGCGACACCTATTCCCATGGCAACCCCCACAACCTGAATTTTTACGTCCGCCCCGGCGATGGACTGGTCGAACCGATGCCCTGGGACTGGGATTTCATGTTCAACCGCGATACGACCTCGTCACTCTGGGGCAATAGAAACTTCTCGAAGATACCGTCGCGCCCAGTCTTTACCCGCCTTTTCCACGGCCACATGCACGACTTGATCAACACCACCTTCAACCAGGCCTACATGGACGACTGGCTGAGCCACTACAGCTCGCTGATGGGCGAGGGCTACACCGGATGGTCGACCTACATCCGGGAGCGGGGCAATTACGTCCTCGGCCAACTCCCGACCGAAATCCCGTTCACGATCACGACGAACGGCGGCAACGCCTTCACCGTCGACGTGCCGAGCGCCACCCTAGCGGGAAACGCTTGGGTCAACGTGAAGCAGATCCGGATTAACGATTCCCCGATCCCCAGCCCCCCAGTGTGGACGGACGCGAACTCGTGGGTGATCAGTATCCCGGTCAATACTGGCGCGAATGAGATCACCCTTACCGCGATCGACTTCCAAGGGGTGGAACTCGGATCCGACATCATCACGATTACCAGCACGAGCACCATCACTCCAGCCGCCGCCGGAAACCTCGTCATCTCCGAGCTGATGTACAATCCGGCCGGCGGTAGCGAACACGAATACCTCGAGTTGAAAAACATCAACCCGTCGCTCAGCATCGATCTTAGCGGCGTCCGCTTCACCAGTGGCATCGAGTTTGACTTTCCGGATGGGACCACAATCGCACCGGGAGCCTACGCGCTACTCGTGAGAGATCTTGGAGGCTTCAATCTACACTACGGTAGCGCCCTACCGGTCATCGGGACATTCGCCAACGACACCAAACTCAGCAACGGCGGCGAGGAAATCGCGATCGCCGACGGAGCGGGTTTCGACATCCAGCGCTTCACCTATGACGACGCCCACCCCTGGCCAACCAGCGCTGATGGCGATGCACCATCCCTCGTCCTAATGCTTCCAGATAGCGACCCGGATCACACCTTGCCACAAAACTGGCGGGCGAGTGCGGCGGCCAATGGCTCCCCGGGGGGAAGCGATGCCACCACGTTTAGCAGCGATCCCGACGCGGACACCGACCAAGACGGTTTCACCGACCTGCTTGAGTATGCCCTAGGAAGCCAGAGCAACCAGGCAGCCTCCCAACCACAGCAGGCCATCACCCCGGCAGTAGCCGCAGCAGTCTTCACATTCACGGCACTTACCGCAGCCGACGACGTCGTGGTCACTCCCGAGATCTCGACCGACTTAAACTCGTGGTCGAGCGCTGGCCTGCTGCTATCACGCACCCCACAGGGCGATGGAATCGAATCCCGCAGCTATCGCTTCGATTTTCCCAGCGAGAACCAACCTGCCTTCGTCCGGCTCAAGGTCGAACAACGCTAGGAATCCGTGGGGAACCACACCTGAAAGTGAGTCAGATCTGGATCAGGCTATTTGTCCCCTCTGGCAGGATGTCGACACTCGCGCCAGACTCCAGCAGGTTCTCGGTCTCCATCACCTCGATCACGGTGTCGAGAATCTCAGGGTCCGTCTTGCCGATGGCGTTGAGAGTTCCCCCGACGATCTCTGGCCGCTGCGCGCCCGCTTCGGCCATCTTCTGTGAGACCCTAAATGCCGTCTCGCTCCTGATCAGCCCGACGCGGTTGTCACCGTCCTGCTTCATCGCACTGGTCACCTGGACGAGACGCTTGACCACCTTCTCAGTGATATTGTCGACCATCTGCTGATCGGTAAAACCCACTTTGCGAATGTAGACGGAGCCGAGTTGGTAGCCCCATTTTTCCGAGAGCGGTGAAACCGCCTGGCGCACCGTGCGGCTGAGACTGTGCCGATTTTCCAGCATGGTTTCCATCTCGAGATTGCTCAGCACCGAGATCGTCGAACTGGCAACATTCGCCTGCAGCGATCCCTCCGGGTTGGAATTGGTAAATAGGTAGTCGACCGGGTTGTTGACGCGCATCTCATACCAGATGCCGACACCCATCGGTGTCCCCTCTTCCGAGTTCACCATCTGGTTGCGCAGGTAGTGCTGTCGCAATGGCGTGTCCACCGTGTACTTTTTCCCGAAGAAGGGTAAGAGGATCGCACGCATTCCAAAGGCACCGATGGGAAACTGCAACCCGGGCTCGTCGAGGGTACCGATGACTTTTCCAAATAGCGTGAACACCTGAGATTCACACTCTTTGACAATGCTATACAAGCCGAAGATCCGAGCGATGGAAAGCATGAACGGGATGGCGATCAGGCCAGCGATGATGGCTGCGATTTCCATGTTATTGGGCGGATGGCTGGTTGGACTTAGCGGTCTGGCAAATTCGCCGTGCACGTTTCAGCAAGGGGACGCGCAGGTTACGCACGTAGGCTTTGAGCGTCCTAGACCCGCCCTCTGCCTTGATCGCCACGAGTGTGTTGGCGAGTTCGTTCAACGGAGCGATCTCAGCCTGTGCATTATTGGTAGCGATCTCCACGGCGCGGTTACTCATCGTGATCTGCTGCTCCGAGTCGGCGCGCGCGGTGCTGATCTCTGCCGCCACCATATTACGTGTGCTGTTGATCGCCGACAGCGCCCGGTCAACTTCCGGGGGCGGATCGATCTCGGTGATCAGGGCCGCGTCTAGCTCGATGCCATAGCGCCCGCTGGTCGCACGGCACTGCTCCTCCATGTACTGGTTTAACAGCGGCAAATTCTTCCTCAGGTCATTGATCGAAACCCCTTCGGAGAGATCCACCGAGGTCTCGCCCGGTGCCTCGTCACTGACCAAACTTTGCCCCTTCGGGTCGACGAAGTTCGCGATGCGCTCACGCAGCACCGAGACGAAGTAACCCATGACATGCTCGAGCGGACTGCGCACCCCGAACAAATACGGGTAGAGGTTGTTCTCACTGGCGCGGTAGCGAATCTGTCCGTTCACGCCAGTCGTCAGATTGTCCTTCGTCACGGCCTCGATGGTGTCCTGATCCTTGCTTGGATCCCAAACCAGATCCACTGCCTGCGTCGAGACGTTGACCTTGTGGATCGCCTGCCAGGGCCACTTCAGATACGGGCCGCCCGGCCCGACGACGTGAACCTGGGGGTAGTCGTAGCGCTCCTGTTCATCATCTGTGAGCAGTGGATCGTCCTCAAGCCCGACCGTGGGGACCGAACTCAGGCGCACCGCTTTGCCAAAACTAGTTAGAACTGCGCGCTCGTCCGGGCGGACGGTGTAAAACCCGGTGGCCAACACCCTGACGAGCGAATAGGCGATCACGCCGAGGAAGAAAAAGAGAAACACGTTCATCGCCTGACACTAGACGAAACAACTAAGAGAAAAAGCGGAATCGTGTCACGTGAGCCACACGGAAAATCATAAAAAAGCCGGGCACCCAGCCTTCAAACTACTGATCGACCAGCGGGATCGACAGAAAGTCTGGAGTCTGGACGCCCGGCCAAAACTT
>JBLHKE010000765.1:0-3801 GCA_047619485.1 Verrucomicrobiales bacterium
AGACCGGGTAGTGCGTGATCCGGTGATCGATCTCTTTCTCTAGCTCTGCGGGGACTTCCATGGTGCTAGCGGTCACACTCGCCCATCACGAAGTCGAGGCTGCCGAGGATGGCGACGACATCGGAGACCATGTGGCCGGGGAGGAGTTTCGGGAGAATGCTGAGGTTGATGAAGGAGGGGCTGCGGATCTTGAGACGATTCGGCACGCCCCCGCCCTTGCTGTGAATGTAAAAGCCGAGTTCACCCTTCGGGTTTTCGGCACCAAAATAGACTTCGCCCTCCGGGGCATCGATGCCCTGAGTGGAAACGATGAAGTGGTGGATGAGCTCCTCCATGCTCATGAGCACGCGCTCTTTTTCAGGCAGCATGCTCTTTGGATCGACGACATTGATCGGGCCGTCTGGCATGGTTTTGATGACTTGGCGGAGGATGCGAACACTCTGGCGCATCTCTTCCATGCGGACGAGGTAGCGGTCGAAGCAATCGCCGTGTTCACCGATCGGGATATCGAACTCGTACTGCTCGTATCCGAGATACGGATGCGCCTTGCGGAGGTCGAACTCCACACCTGCTCCGCGCAGGTTTGGGCCGCTCAAGCCATAGCCGATCGCGTCCTCTTTGGTGATGATTCCAACGTCGCGGGTTCGATCATAAAAGATCTTGTTGCGGGTGAGGAGCTTGTCGATCTCCTCGAGCTGGATCTCGAAATCGTCGAGGAACTTGGCGACGCGTTCGAGGAAGTCAGGAGGGAGATCGCGGGTCTGGCCACCGACGCGCGTGTAGGAGGTAGTAAAGCGGGCTCCGGTGAGTTGCTCGCACAGGTTGTAGATGTATTCACGCTGCGTGAACGTGTAGAGGAACACCGTCATCGCGCCGATATCCATGGCGAAACAGCCGACGCCGAGCAGGTGGGCGGAGATACGTGCGATCTCACAGGCTAGAACCCGCACGGCTTGGCCGCGGGCGGGGAGTTCCCAGCCAAGAAGTTTTTCGACCGCACAGGCGTAGGCGACGTTGTTCGCGAGTGGGGCAAGGTAATCCAGTCGATCCGTGTAAGGGACAAACTGGTTGTAGTGCATGTTCTCCGCGATCTTTTCGTCACCGCGGTGCAAGTAGCCGACGTCCGGATCTGCCTTGGTAATGATCTCGCCATCGAGCTCGAGAATTAGTCGCAGCACGCCGTGCGTCGCCGGGTGCGAGGGACCCATGTTCAGCGTCAACTTCTCACCAACCAGATCCTCGGTGGTCTGCTGGTAAGCTTCCATCTGCTCCGCAGCCTTGGCGGCGGTATCAGGGGATTCAAACTCTTGGACAGATTTTGGCATTGGGGCGATTCGGAATAACTAGAAAAACCGAGCCATTATCAATGCTCTGATTCGAGCGGCAAGTTGAATTTGTGAAAAATTTCACAAGCTCGGAAGTGCGTGATGCAACTCACTAACTGTTAGGGTTATGCACGCTAGGGTTGAAAGTTTTTAAATGATTGAATTGTGCCGAATACAGTTCTAGAAAATACAGTCGGTTATTGCAGATCTAGCTAAGAAAGCTTGATATCTTTGTGAAAGTTTTAAAAACTTTTGCGAGGCTTTTTCTAAAGTGGATCAACGAGTCAGTTAAAGTCGTGGCGGATGCGGACGATGCGGAAACCTTCGGGATGGCCAATGAGTGTGTCCCACCACAAGCTACCGTCGTACCGATAGCGGATTTGCAGTCCTCGGAAGCTGCCATCGAGGAGGCGCTCTTGAGCCGCTTCTAGGTCGAGGCTGGCCGTGTCGTCGACGTAGTCGCGTCGGCCGTGCTTGGGAATGATCTCGACGACTTGCGTGAGCGCGCCGATATCGCGGAACAAATTTTCGATCTGACCGGCATCGAGGACGGATTCGGTCAGTTCTGGCAGTGCCTCTGGTTGATCGCTCATGGTTCGAAAGGGTCGTCCACCTCGATGATTGGCTCTTCTTCGACAGCGGGAAGGGGCGCTGGATTTAGATCGACCGGGAACTTGATCGGCTTGCGAATGCTCTCGAGGTCGATCTGGCGTTGGTCCTTGCTGGCTGAGGGGGCGTGGCACTGGGTGCAGCTCTGCCGATCGGGGTGGCTGGTGGTGATCGAGTTGGCACGGCCGGCGCCATGGCAGCTGTAGCAATTTTCACGCATCAGGGTGTGGTGGGGGATGGTCGGCGGCGCGCCCGGGTAGGCGCGTGAACCGGTGCCGGAACTGGGGCGGCCTTCGAAGCTGTTGGCGACCACGAGCCCGAACTCGTCCTGCTGCAATCTGTCCCCAGGTCCTGCCGCAGGGATGTGACATTGGGTGCAGCTGGCGTGGAAGGCATGACTCATCCGCGGGGGCACCTTGCCGGCGATGACCGGTTGTCCGCCCTGGTTGCCGTGACAGGTCATGCAGGCTCCAGCGCTGCGCTGAGTGATGGCGTGTGGGACGGTCGGTGGGGCTCCATCGTAGGCGCGGCGAGAATCCCGGGTAGCCACAGCCTTGCGGTGTTCTTGTAGTGTTAGATGTGGGACTGGGACGCGCGAGTCGTCAGCCAGTGGGAGTTTGGTGAGGCTGCTCGTCCAGTTCGCGTTCGGCTGGAGCCCGGCGTCCGCGAGTTCTGAATAGCTGACTGCCTGATGGATTTCACCCGCTTCTGTGATGTTGGATCTGGACTCGCTCTGGCGATCGCGCAGGTCGCGGGTCGTGTCTGAAAAATTGCGGGTCTGGCGCATGCCCATGAAAAAGCCGCTGACGGCTGTCACTAACATGATGGCCAACACGATCAGCGCCGTCTGCTGGTGTGTGCTGAGGTATTTCTCGACGTCGCGGGCTTTCATCTATTTCGGCGGTGCTTTCTGGATCGAAATCGCGCACTTTTTGTAGTCGGGCTCCTTCGAGACGGGGCAGTAATCTTCCAATGTTAGGTCGTTGATCAAGAGCGTCTCGTCGAAGAACGGGACGAAGATGCTACCGCGTGGAGGTTTGCCACGGCCGTCGGTCCAAACCGGTAACTGCATCTCGCCGCGACGGCTTTTCAGCAGGGCTAGTTCGCCGTTGCCGAGACCTGCCTGTTTCGCATCGTCTGGATGCATCTCGACGTAGGCGTGGGGCATCGCCCCCTGCAACTCTGGAACGCGCATGGTCATGCTGCCGGTGTGCCAGTGCTCGAGCACGCGGCCGGTGCACAGCCAGAACGGGTATTCGTCGTCCGGCACTTCTGGCGGCGCTTCGTACGGGCAGAACCAAATCTGGGCGCGATCGTCTTTGGTGGTCGAGTGGTAGAATTGGATCTCTTTGCCTTTCTCAACATACGGGTCGTCGAATTCCGAGAAGCGGTAGCGTGTCTCGCGCCATGAACCGTCGGGTTGCTGGACGACTGGCCATCGCAGACCCTGGGTTTTCACGAGCTCGTCATAGGGGGCGACGTCCTTGTGCTTGGCGGTGGTCATCACGCGATACTCTTCGAAGAGCGCTCGATCGACGTTGAAGTTCTCGCTGTAGTAGTGCTCCCAATCCCAGCACGGATACTCTTTCCCGTCGCGGCCTTCGTAGTGGAACAGGAACCTGCCGTCTTTGTCCTTCGCTCCTTCGAAGCCCATCTCGTAGAGCTTGCGCGCAATCGCGATCGTCATCCAAGTATCATCGCGGGCGTCACCGGGCGGCTCCACCATCTTGAACCACTGCTGGGTGCGCCGCTCGGAGTTGCCGTAGACGCCGTTCTTCTCGACCCACATTGAGGCGGGCAAGACGAGGTCAGCCAGCTCGGTGCTGGCGGTCGGGTAGACGTCCGAGACGATGAGGAACTTGTCTTC
>JBLHKE010000766.1:0-3798 GCA_047619485.1 Verrucomicrobiales bacterium
CGTGGCGCAAGCTCCGGCAGGCAAGCGGGTTAAGACGGTGTCAGTCGGGACAGACGGCACCTGCATGCTCATGTGCAAAGACGAGGGCTGGAGAGAGGTAATGGTGGGGACGATCGCGCTCTACGCTTTTCATGGCTTCACGAGTAATCTCGCTGGCCTGCGCTTGATGGCCTCAGCGACCGCCTAGAATTGTTCAGAACGGATCTATTGGCAGCCAAGCGGTGCCTGGGCAATCTTGATGAAGGCTCAGAAACTATTTAGATTGCAATCTACAATGTCTAAGTCGTCCGAGTAACTTTTGTCGAAACTATCTTTTCCGGTAAAGCCCCCGCCCGATCGTCGCAGTGCGCGTGTAAAGAAGTATAGCGACGCGAAGGCTATCGCGATCTACAATTTCGTTCCGCTGCCACAGGCCACAGGCGCAGCCTCCTCAGCGCTTCACCTTGCCGTCCGCGTCCACCTCGCAGCGGAAGCTTCCGCCGCCGGCTTTGATCTCTAGGAGGCCGCTGCCCCATTTTGAGTGGATGATCGGGCTCTCGTAGAGGGCGGGCGTGGAGAGGTCGCGGCGCTTGCCGTTGCGCCAGATGCCGAGGTCGAGCGGGTCGTCATTCCAGTGGATGCCGAGCCATTTCCCGTCGGCGGATTTGTAGCGGGCGACGCCGCCGGCGAGCTCGCTGACATCGAGTTCGGCCGATTTCGCTGCCAGTTTGAATTTTTCGAAGCTGCCGTGGGATTCTTTTTCGCCGACCTCGATCGCCAGGCCGCAGAAGCCGCCGCCATTGCCATTGCCGGTCGCGCTGAGGACGCGGTGTCCGGGGAAGCGGCCTTGTTTCGATTCGGCCAGCTGCTTGGTGAGTGCGCCGTCGAGTTGAATCGCGCCGCTGCCGAGCCCGCGGATGGCGACCCAGGTGCGGTCGCACTCGAGGAAGGTGATGCCGCCCTCGCTGCTGATTCTGATCTGATCGGGGATGACCCACAGCCAGGGGGATTTGCCATCTTTGACCAGCCACAGCGCCAAGTTCTCCTGCTGGGCGACGCGGTTGTGCGCGGCGACGATGCCTTTTTGGTACATCGGTGATCCGGGGTAGGCGGGGTTGGCGGTCGGGGCGGCGTGCAGCGCGACGGCGCCGTCGTCCTGGTCGTAGGCCAGAATTTTGAAGCCGTTGACGTCGCCGCCGTCGGTGGACGTGCCGCCGGTGAGCGAACCCATCAGGTAGCTATTGGCGATGTATTGGGTCTCGAGGAATTCCGGTTTGCTGTCCGGCTGATGGTGGGTGGTCGCCTCGTAGAGCGGCTTGGCGGCGAAGATCTCCACCGGTCGAGCGAAGTTCTTGCGCGCGAGCTCCACGACCGCGAGCGGCGGGCGGTAGGCGCTAGTGATCTGGTGCACTTCATCGGATTCCCAGTGGTCGGACTTGCCGCGCGGGTGGTCGCCGAACCAAACCCACAGCATGTTGGCCGCGCTGCCGCCGAAGGGTTGGGCGTGGTTGTAGTCGCGCTTGGTCGGACCGTTGAAGCCGCCGCGATAGTATTTCACGGCGCCAGCGGCGGCGAAGAAATCGAGGCAGGCTTTGGCGGCGGCGCGCACTTCGCGATCCTTGGCGAAGTCGTAGACGTTGAGTATGGGCGCGATCGAGTGGCCGTGGTAATTCTCCGAATCCCACTCGCCGATGCCGACGCGGTAGAGCGCCGCGGCGTAGTCGAGCAGCTCTTTCTTGTAGAGCGCGGTGGTGTCGCGGTTGCCGGTCTCCTCGGCCATCAGGTAAATGCTGGTGACGCGCATCAGGTAGAGGTTTTCAGTGGAGCGGATATCGACCCACGAATTGCGTGCGTCCGGGCCCCAGCCTTCCTTCGGTCCCTTGTAGGCGTAGTGTGGACGGCGCATCGGGTCCTGCGCGGTCCACTTTTTCGCGCCTTCGAACATCTGCTTTTTGTAGGCGGGTTCGAACAGGTCGCCGAAATAGAAATATTTGCGCATCTGGTGCTTGAGCGTGAAGGCGGCGTAGTAATCGATGCCGTCGGTCTCGCGGTGCCACTCCTCGTGCTGGTGGTCCTGCGCCTGCAGGAATTTCAGGGAGTCGTCGCTGTCGCCACCGAGGACGTGCGCCATCAGGTATCCATAGGTGCGTTTCTCGTTTTCGAAATACGTGTTCACGCCAGCTTTCACGTCGCGCGTCTGGGCGCTGATGATTGCGTGGGCGCGCTTCTGGAACTCGGCCTCCATGTCAGCCGGCCACGGAGTGAGGAGATCTTGGTCAGTGGGGCGGGCGTGGTAGATCGTCTGGTCTCCGCTTCCGGTAACCATTTTTCCAAGATCCCAGTCAGCTTGGACTTGGCCGGCGAGGGCGAGGCAAAGGGCGATGATCACGGGCAGGCGGGTGGGTCTCATGGCATTGGTGGTTAGAGTTTCGTTCCGTCGACCTTGGTCCAGGGCGAGAAGGCTCCCATGGCGTGCTGGCGGATTTTACGTTTCCAGATCTTGTTGCCGCAGAGGGCGTAGAGCGTGTCCATGTCCTTGCCGCCGATGGCGACGCCGGTGACGCGGCTGCGATCGGGCACTGGGAGAATGATCTGCGTCGGGCCGTCGTCGGCACTGATCTGGACGCCGGCGCGCGTGGCGATGAATTGCCGGCCTTCGAGCGAGTAGCAGAGTGACTCCGGACCCGCGTCGTCGTCCCAATCCGCGACATACAGATGGAAGAAGCGCTCTTTGTTGGTGAGCGTGCCGTCGTCGTTCATCTGGTAGCTGTAGACCCATTTCGAATGTCCCTCGGCGACCGATAGCAACCACTGGTCCGGCCGGATGGCCATGCCGGTGGCGAACTTGATGCCGGAGTCGACGCGCTTCTTTTTGCCGCCCTTGATGAACCAGACCGTGCCGGGGCCGTGCGGTCTGTCGCCGTTCGTTGTGACGTAAAGACCACCGCCGGGCTTTGCCAGAATCGAGTGGCCGAGAATGTCTTCCATCACCACCTTGCCCTGGCCGGCCGTGTCGTAACCGATGAGTTTTCCGGAGACCTCCGAGATGGAGAAGACCGTCCCGTCAGCGCCGATGGTGACGCAGTGCGCCTTGCCAGCGTCTTCGACGAACACCTCGACCTTACCTTCCGCATCGATGCGATGAATTTTGTTGTCTGAAGTGTCTGCAAAAAACACCTCACCCTGAGCGTTGACTGCTGGACCGCGGGTGCTTTTGAACCCTTCTGCTGCGAGCTGCCAGTCTTCGCCCGGAATGATGATCTCCTGGGCGCGCGGGGCGCTCGGCCCGGCTTTCACGCGCTCCGGCCAGTCCTTCCAGAGGTAGGCCATGCCCTCGCGCCAGTTCTCCATGTAGCCGGCAACGTGTCCTCCTTCGATGGTGCGGAACTGGTAATCGTAGCCGGAGAACGTCAAGGCCTTGTCCATTTCCAGATCGAGCAAGAACCAGTCGCCCGCAACGTTCTCCATGTCACGCGTGGCGGTGGTGAGGAAGGCACGTATCGGCTTGGCCTCGAACTTGCGCACCATCGTCGGGAACTCGTGCCCGCCGCGAAACGCCACCCAGCTGCCGCTCGCTGCGTAGACACGGCTGAATTCTCCCGGGCGATTCCATGCCGCCGTAAAGGCCGCGATCCCGCCGCTACTGCCACCAGACATGCAGCGATCATTGCCGTCGGTGGAAAGGTTGAGCTGGTATTCCTTCGCGACAAATGGAAGTAGCTCCTCGACGAGGAAGCGCGCCTTGTTGTCGTCTACGGCGTCGTATTCGAAGTCGCGATTGCGTCGCCCGAGCGTGCCCGCCATCGGCGCGGGAAGTAT
>JBLHKE010000767.1:0-3798 GCA_047619485.1 Verrucomicrobiales bacterium
GTTCGTTGACGATGCGGTCAATTTCCGGCCGATCGCTGACGTCCATGGTGCGGCCGGTCGCGTAGGTCAGCAGCTTGGTGGTGAGGTTGCGGGTGAACAGGTCAAAATCGCGTATCATGATCTGTTTCAAGCCGTCCACGTTCTCGAATGTCTCTCCGTCCGGCATCTTGCCTGAAGGATCGATCGCGTGTCCGGACTCGTATTTCGTCCGCCAAGTCCCGATCGCGTCGAAGTTCTCCAAGGCGAATCCGAGTGGGTCGATCTTCTTGTGGCAGTCGTTGCAGGATGCGACCGTGCGATGCTTGGCATAGAGTTGTCGGAGCGTCAGTTCCCCGCGCGCGTCTGGCTCGGGAATTCCGACATCATCCGGTGGCGGGGAAGGGGGAGTGCCCAGCAGGTTATCGAGAATCCAAATGCCGCGGATGACCGGTGAGGTCTCGACGCCGTTCGCAGACGCGGTCAGCACGGAGGCCTGCCCCAATAGCCCGCCTCGGTGCCGTGAACCTTTCAGCGAAACTCGCTGGAATCTGGCGGTCGTGTTCACTTTTGCCGGCAGCTTGTAGTGGCGTACCAAGTCTGCGTTGAGGATCGAAAAATCGGAATCTAGGAAGTTCGAGATCGGCAGATTCTCGGCCAGCATCAGCGCAAAGAATGACGTTGTCTCCTTGATCATCGCATCTCCGATTCGGTTTCGATGGTATTCGTAGAACTTCATCGGATCCGGCGCCATCTCGACGGTGTTATCCAGTTTCAACCAAGCCCACACGAACGAATCGACAAACTCTTCCGATCGAGGATCTCGTAACAATCTGTCAATCTGAGCAACTAGCACCTCTGGATCGTGGAGCCGCTCCTCGTTTGCATCCCGGAGCAAGGCCTGATCGGGCATCGTATTCCAGAGGAAGTAAGACAGCCGTGAAGCCATCGCATAGTGATCGAGTTCGCCTTCGCCTTCGCCCTCGTAGAGATAGAGAAATCGCGGCGAACATAGGATCGCTTCGATCGCGGTGCGGATGCCTTCGGGGCTTTCATCAGCCAATATCAAATAAGGCCTGATCTGATCGTCGCTCACCGGACGCCGGAACGCCCGTTGTGCAAATTTTCTAACAACGTCAGCAGGTTTCATTGCGGGCATTCCATAGACAATTTCGTGGCTCCGGGGCGGCCACTGATCAAAGTGCGGGCCGGTTTCTGTGGTCTCGTGAATAACGATCCGGGGGGCATCGACTTTTTCAAATCGGTCGATCAAAATCCTTCCGTAGCTATCATTCTGTTTCTTCTTCTCACGTGCCTTGAACGCCTCCATGTCGAACTCAGGATCGACGAGCAGGATCGGATCCGTCACACCAAAATAACCGTTACCGAAACCAACTTCCACTCGCCATCCTTTCGGCAGCCACAATCGGCGCTTGATTACCTGCCGTTCATTGTCCGGCAAGTCCAGCGAGACGACCAAATGCCGCGGGCGGGTTTGGATCTGAGATGTTGCGCTCGGGGCGGTCAGGTAAATTTCGAAGCGGTGGAGATCCTCTGGGCGATAGACTTGGTAGTCATTTCGCTTCTGGAAGCTGAACTCCTCGGCCAGATTCCCCCGCCCTTTCGATTCGACTTCGAAGGTGAAGTCATACCAACCGTCATGCGTCGCTCCTTCGCGGCAATTGATGAACTGCTGGCCACGCGGATCACCCGGTGCGCGTTCGTCATTTTTGTAGAGCACCACGTAATCGCGATCCGGATCATTGCCGGGTGCCTTGAAGTTGAGGGCACGCGATTTCTTGTCGCGCGGCGTAAAGGTTTTCGCCTCGGGCATCTCGTCGTCGAAGGTCGCCCGATCGACGGCGCTGCGCGCGACCTTGAGATACTGCCGCAGCAAGAAATCCGACATCTGCAGACTCTCGCCGAGGTTGTCGAACCCCTCCTCTTCATCGTCCGCCGGAAACGCCTCGGTCGGATCCTCAGCGAAAGTGTCGATGTGGAGGAGATCTCGAAGCGTGTTTCGATACTGGACCCGGTTCAGTCGCCGCAGGACGACCTGCTTCGAGGGCCGCAACGTCGATGCGCTCGCGATCCGTTCATTAAACAGTTTCAGCATGGCGTCCACATCGGCAGCGGCCGGTTGCGGCTCGTCTTCCGGCGGCATCTCGCCGAGATCGAGTCGATCGGTGATTTGCTGCCAAATTTCGAGATTGGCCAGGGTGGCCGGTTCCCATTTCAGGGTATCCAGCCGCAGCTTGCCCTTCTGCTTTTTCTCTCCGTGACACTTCACACAGTGCTGCTCGAAGAAGGCTGCTGGCTCTGCCGCTGTCAGGACACACGGCAGCAGGGCGAAGAATAGAATCAGTCTGATCATTACCCCAATCCGTTGAACGTTCCGAGACTGCGATTGAAGTATTCCTGCTCGGCCCCCATCCGCTGCAGCATGCTCAGATACAGATTGCACAACGGCTGCTTGCGCTGGGCGTCGATGTGTTGGCCGTGCTTGAAACCGCCGCCTGCGAGAATCAACGGTAGGTTAACGTTGCTGTGCCGGCTGCCACTGCCAAGTCCTGAACCGAACAGGATCTGCGTGGAATCGAGCATCGACGAGCCGTCAGCTTGCTTCGTCGTCTTCAGCCGCCCGATGAATTTGGCGATGTGCGTCACCAGGTGATTTTCGATCACAGCGAGTTGGCTAAGATTGTCCTCCCGCTGACCATGGTGCGAAAGCGTGTGATAACTTTCGGTCACCCCGTCGAGCCCCCAACCGCCGTTCTCGGCCGACATCGAAACCACGCGGGTCGAATTGGTCTGCAGCGCGAGGAACATGAGATCGAGCCAGACTTCCACCAGATTGCCTCCCAATTTTTCGTCGCGGGTTCCATCGGCGACCTTGTCCAATGCCGGATCATCCACCGATGGTTTTGGCCGATCGATCCACGCCTCAGCCAATTCCAATTTCTTCTCCGTCTCGCGGATTGAAGTAAAGTATTCCTCCAACTTCTGCCGATCTTCAGAGCCTAGTATCGTATTGAATTTTTTAGCGTCCTCCCGCACAGCGTCCAGAATGCTGTCGCTTGAATTTAGCGCTGCACGCTCAAATTTCCGCTGCTCGTCGGTGTCGTCCACAAACATCAACCGGAAGGCATCGCTGGGTTTCTTGACCGCAGGAACTCGGACGCCCGTCCGCGTGAAGCTCATCCCTTCTTTCCAGAAAACCAGTGATGGGAAACGCGTCTCGTGACCGACCAACTCCGCAGCCCTCTGATCCACCGTGATGTTGCCATCGGGATAGCCTGCCCGCTCGGTGCTCTTTACCCCGCTCAAAAGCGTATGGTTCGCCGCGTGCCCGCCGCGCACGTCATGATCGAGGCTCGAGAAGACCGTGAAGTCGGATTTCAGATCGCGGAGCGGTTCGAGAGTCGGTGTCAGCTTGTATTTAGCTCCGGATTCAGTGGGATGAAACTGGTCGACCACCATGCCGAAGGGCACTGTGATCGCCGCCATCCGCTGGGCTTGGCTGATCTGTTCGACAGCGTGACTCGAGCGCGGTAGGAGCGACTCCATGAACGGGAGAGCGATGCAGGCTCCCGCGCCGCGAAGGACGGTGCGACGATCAATGGTAGATTTTTTCATAGGAAGGATTTTTCGATGATCTAATCTGGGCAATCTGGACGCCGAGCAAAACAATTGCGAGGAGTCTGTCGGACTTAGATGATTTCGAGCAAAACGTTTTAGAATTCAGTCATAATCCGCCGTCCGATGCAGGAGTATATTGGAATATTCGCCAAAGCGGAGGGTGGATTTGGGCGAATTCTAAAA
>JBLHKE010000768.1:0-3784 GCA_047619485.1 Verrucomicrobiales bacterium
CCAAGCTCCAGCCGGAACTCTACTTGGCGGATGCCGCTTGGGTAGAACACCTAGAGGAACTAAAAGTATACGTCGGGCGCAACGGCCACCTGGAGGTCACAAGTAGCGAGAATCACAAACTCTACCGTTGGTTCTACAACCAGAAACGGCGCTGGAAAGCAGGGAAGTTGAACGCGGAAAAGAAGCGCTTACTCAAGGCCTTGGGGGTCAAAACATCGCACTTACGGTAGGCCATGCATCTCGCTGCAAGGCAGTTGACAGCCACGCGCCGAGGCTGTCGATTGGGCGAGCTATGAACACCCTCGAAGCCATCGAAGCCCGCCGTTCTGTCAAACACTACGACCCCGACCACCAGATGTCGGACAAGGAAGTGAAGCAGTTACTCGGCCTGGCGATGCTCTCGCCGACCGCTTTCAACATCCAGAACTGGCGCTTCGTCACGGTACGCGATCCCGAATTGCGCAAGCAGATCCGCGCTGCCGCCTGGGACCAGGCACAAGTCACCGATGCCTCGCTGCTCGTCGTCCTGTGCGCCGACCGCCACAGCTGGGAGAAACAGCCACGCCGCTACTGGCGCGATGCGCCGGAGGAGGTCGCCGACTTCATTGTGCCAGCGATCGATGGTTACTATCGCGACAAACCGCAGGTCATGCAGGACGAGGCAATGCGCTCCTGCGGCATCGCAGCGCAGACGATCATGCTAGCTGCGAAAGCGATGGGCTACGACTCCTGCCCAATGGACGGTTTCGACTTCGACACAGTCGGTGAACTGATCAATCTCCCGGAAGACCACAGCATCGCGATGTTCGTCGCCGTCGGCAAAGGCACCAAAGAACCGTGGGTGCGGCCGGGTTCTCTCGCCTATAACGAAGTCGTGATCGAAGACCGGTTTTAGCCTGCAGTTCCCATACCTTTTCGCCGAATCCTTGCGAAACGTATAAGAGATTCTGGCTAGCCAAGGAGCTAGGGGCGTCTCGTCCCGTTGTGAAAATAATTTTGGGCGAGACAGAAGGCTCTACCCCCAGACTTTCATGGTCATGATTGGTAAACAATTCTTCGAACTTTTCCATACATTTCGCCGATCCCTGCGTGAACCCACCGGCTCGCAGAGAAGGATGAATCGGGTTGACTCCCACACCCTTGCCTTTGAACGTTGCCAGACCCCGCACTCACCGACCCTAAGACCCATGATTTTAAATATCAGAACCACGACCACCGCCCTCGCCCTCTGCCTAGCAACCACCTTTTCTGCTCTGGCAGAAAGCGGTGATGGCACAACCCGAGGGGTGATCGATCCCGCCACCCCACAGCGCCCGGCCAAGGCGATCCAACTGGTCGGCGAGTCCAGCCACGAACTGGTCCCACAAGATCCGGAGAAACCCAGCCAGTGGGTATTCAGCGACGGCGTCCTCACCGCCTCCCCTGCATGGGATAGCCTGGTCACCAAAGATTCATACGGCGACTTCCGCATGCACGTGGAATTCAATGTCAACGAGGGCGAGGACGCGGCCGACAAAGAGAAAAACGGCAACTCCGGCATCTATATCCAACAGCGCTACGAACTGCAAATTTTGAACTCGTTCGGGGTTGCTGCAGCAGACTACAAAGCAAGCTATGGCGGCAGCCTCTACAAGCTGAAAAAACCCGATCTCCTGGTGAACAAGAAGGCGGGCGAATGGCAGAGCTACGACATCGCCTTCCGCGCCGCGCGCTTCGACGGTGATCAAAAGATCGCAGACGCCCGCATCACCGCCTACCAGAACGGGCAGTTGATCCACGACGATTTCCCGATCCCTAGGAAGACTGGCGCCGGCGAGAAAGAGGCAGCAGAGCCACGGCCGATCAAGCTGCAAGGGCACCACAACACCGTGCGCTTCCGCAACGTCTGGATCGAGGCGCTCGACCTCAGCTCAGCGCCCACCACCGACGTCTCCTCCGATGCCCACCCGGTGCCAGCAGGACCGCTTTGGTTGACCTACAAGGGAGCGGACGGTCCTGGGAAGGGCAAGCACATCGTTCTCATCGCTGCCGATCAGGAGTATCGCAGCGAGCAATCGCTGCCAATGCTAGCGCGCCTACTCGCAGCCAAACACGGCTTTGACTGCACCGTCCTATTCGGTGTCAACGAGCAGGGTCTGGTGGATCCGACCATGCCAGTGTATCCGAAAAAAGGCGAAGAGGAGGCCTTCAAGTCACACAACATCCCCGGCCTAGAGCACCTGGAGACAGCAGACCTGGTCATCTTTAAACCACGATTGCTGACGCTACCGGAGGAGCAGAAAGAGCAGATCGTCAAGTATCTCGAATCCGGCAAACCGATCATCGGCCTGCGCACCGCCAACCACGGCTTCCGCGGATCGCTCCCCTACAAGATCAACGGCAAGAATGTCCGCTTCGGCGACGACATCCTCGGCGGTGCCTTCCGCGGCCACCATGGCAACTGGCATGCCGACTCCACCCGCGGGATTGTCATCGAAGAGGCCAAGGACCACCCGATCCTCATCGGCGTCGAAGATGTCTGGGGGCCGTCCGACGTCTACCGCACCTACCCCGAAGGCCAAGGGCTTCCCGATGGCTGCGTCCCGTTGCTGATGGGACAGCCGCTGCTCGGGCGCCAGCCAGAGGACAAAGCCAATCCCAAAAAGATTCCGCTGCCGATCGCGTGGACCAAGGCCTGGACAGGGAACCAGGGGAAAACCGCCCGCGTGTTCCACCTGACCATGGGTAGCGCCCGCGACTTCCAGAGCGCTGGGGTGCGGCGCCTAACGATCAACGCCGCCTACTGGTGCATGCACCTAGAGAAAGAAATCAGCGCCGATCGCAGCGTCGAGATCCAGGGACCATACGCTCCGAAAGCCAGCGGGTTCAACTACGAGAAGCTAGGTGTCTTTCCCCAAAAACCGTCCGAGCTGCGCTGATGCTTCGCCATCCAACGGGACACTCGACCACCTAGTAAAGGTCAGCCTTTGTTTTCAGGTGCAGGACTCGTGAATAGCTCTTCGAATTTTTGCCCACATCGCCCTCGGTGGCACCTACGCATATACGGTTGAGCCAGCGTTCTCAGGAGGTGGCTTTTACACGGATGAAGGCCAATCTGCCGCGGCCAACGCTTGCGATGGTGGCGACCTTCATCCCAGCGAGTGCACTCGCCACAGGTTTTGCCTACACTGACGGGCAGAAGATCGCTACTGAGGCCGTGACGCAGACCGCGCAGTTCGTCGGTTTTGATTTCAATGATACTGTAGGTGGCGACAAGTAGAGCCTCAGCGAGATCCAGAGCGAAGGAACTACCGTCCCTGAGCCTGGTTCGGCAGCCCTCCTTGGCCTAGCCGGGTTAGCGGTGATCTTCCGCCGCCGGAAGTCGCCGGAAGCTCGAGCCACTCGTAATGCCGATTAGCACTGTGAAATACATCCCAACTAATTGATACTAAACGATAAACATACAGTCTCCGTAACTGTAAAAGCGGTAGCGATTTTCGATCGCTTTGGAGTAGGCCTCCTCGATGAGTTCCTTCCCAGCGAAAGCGCTGATCAACATGAGCAGCGTGGACTTCGGCAGGTGGAAGTTGGTCAGCAGAGCGTCGACCTGCTTGAACTGGTAGGGCGGGTAGATAAAAATGTCGGTCTCGCCAGCGTGCGGGGTGAGTGGTTTGGGAACGGCCTCGAGGACGCGGGTGACGGTGGTACCGATGGAAATCTTCCGCCCGGTAGTGGTGCCATTGATCTTCTCCGCCGCCGCGGCGCTGATCGCGTAGCGTTCGGTGTGCATCTCGTGATCGGTGAT
>JBLHKE010000769.1:0-3780 GCA_047619485.1 Verrucomicrobiales bacterium
AGTGTACCGCAGCGCCCAGGCGGCAAATGGGAAAAAAACAATCTCCTACCAGACTTTCACCCAAACCCAGTTCGCCATCATCGAGAGCCGCAAGAACCTAACGAAAGTGATGTCCGAGACTGGACTGCCGAAGCGCTGGGATCTGACAACGGAATCTGCCTACCAACGCCTGCTGAAAAACACCTGCACCGACTCGATCCGCGGAACCGACCTGATCCAAATCCAGGTGACGAATCCGGATCGGGAACTCGCTGCGCTGCTCGCGAACTCGATCGCAAAAAACTACGTCGAGCTCATCGCCAGCACTGGAAACCGGAAGCCGCAGATCCACGAGGTGGCTATGCCTGGCAACAAACCCACCAAGATGATCATCCCCATCGCCATTCCGATCGCAGCCTTTGTTTTTGGACTTCTGTCGATCATCACCGGGATCGCCACCTGGCGCCGCCGCTCCTAGCCCGCATTTTGGAGAAGGCGCAGCCTCGTAGCGTTGCTTTTTCTAAAGGCAATCGGGCTAGGACACGGTTAGCCAACGCACCTCGAACGGCGCGAGCGGATCCCCAAACTCTCCGATCTCCTGCAATTCCTCCGTCACGTTGTGCAAGGCGATGACGCCCTCACCATCCCCACGCTTACGGCGCAACCCGAAAACCCCAGGCCCCAGCTCCAGCACTTCCTGCGCCGCATGCGGGTGGAATGCCGCTATCGCCTGGCGCTGCGCCAACAGCGCTAACATCCCTACCAACACCTGCGAACGCAGCGAGCCCTCATCACCCAGCTCGAGCGCTACCCCCTCGGGATTGAGCTTCTCCCGGTTGATCCGGCGGGCGATCCCGGAAGCATCGCGGCCAGCCACATCATTGCGCGATCCCAACAAGCAGTGGATGTAAACAGCCGGGATGCCCATCATCGCCATGGCGATCGCCTGCGAGCACAAGAAGCGCTTCACCTGGGTCTGCTGGTCGAGGTTGGTGTCCCCGGGGTCATTGATCGCATCGAAGTAGGTGATGTTCAGCTCGTAGGGCGATTCACTGCCGTCGGGGTTCGATCGGGTGCTCACCCGACCGCCACGCGCCAGGGTCAGATCAGTCAACACCTTGCGCCCCAGCTCATCGAGGATGCCCTCCGTCGGACGCATGCCGATCCCGTCATGGGTCGCCGTGATGTTGAGGAAGGTGCAGCGCTCGCCCACCGGCTCGAGGGTCTTCGCCCAATCGCTCAACACACTCGCATCACCGGTGGCGAAGGCGTGGATCACCAGCGGCGCGAGCGAGAAGTTGTAGATGATCTGCGCCTCGTCGCCGCGATCGCCAAAGTAGGTCAGGTTCTCCTTGTGCGGCACATTGGTCTCCGACAGCAACAGCAGGTGCGGCGCAGCCAGATCAAACACCCGCCGCACGATGCGGATGAAAGCGTGCGTTTGCGGCAGGTGCACCGACGGGTCACCGCTCTTCTTCCACATGAACGGGATCGCATCCAGGCGGATCATCGATGCGCCCTGACCGGAGTAGAACAACAAAACATCGAGCATCTCTAACAACACCGACGGCTCGCGGTAGTTTAAGTCGACTTGGTCGCGGCTGAAGGTCGTCCAAAGTTTTACCGGCCCACGACTCGATCCATACTCGTGAAACAGCGGGCTAGTGCGTGGCCTCGTGACCTGCGAACTGTCGAATCCCGGGTCTTCCTCAATGCAAAAACCCTCGTAGTCCGAGTCGCCATCCAAAAATCCGCGCACGTAAGCACTCTCCTGCGACACGTGGTTCACCACGCCATCGAAAACCATCCTGTAGCCATCTTCCGCCAGGGCATCAACATCCTCCCAGTGTCCGTAGTCCAGCCCCACCTCACGGAAATCTACGACCGAAAAACCATCGTCCGAGGTCCAAGGGTAAAACGGCAAGAGATGCAGGAACGAAATGCGATCACCGACCCATTCCTGCAGAAATTTGCGCAATTCGACCAACCCGACATCGCCCTCCGCCCCGACGCTGTCGGCGTAGGTGATCAACATCGCATCCCGTTCACTCCACCCGTGCGGGCGGGCGACGATCTCCGCGCGCCAGCGTTCGATCAGCGCGGCAATACGTTCGGTGACCTCTGCGGCCGAATCGCCGTAGAGTAATTCCAGATCGGCCTGCAGTGCCTCGCGGTTCTCAGCATCCATTATTCGGGTCTTGTCGGCATGTTGGCATTCACAGATCGCCTCTACTACTGCAATTTCCGAGCCAATTCCTGCGCAAATTCTGGTAACCAGATGAACACAGCCCGCATCACTTCTCCTCCTCCAGCGTCACCGTTACACCGCCGTAGAACACCAATCGCGGATCCCCGCGGGCTAGCATCGTCGTGTGGATCGCCGCCAGCGAACGTTTCACTTTGCCTTCGAATAATTGTTTGTCGCCCATCTTGATCACGATCGTTTCGTCCATATTCACCATCGCGTCATTGACGAGAATCGTCAGCTTCGAGACGTCCTCCACCTTCTCGACCGTGAAGACCTGCCCATCGCGTTTGACGATCGCCAGCTGGCGACCCTTCACCGCGTCCTCGGGGATGCCAAGCCAGTAGAACCGCTGGTGGGTGACGTCGTCCTGTTTCCACACGACGCGATCTGGGAAGCGCTCACGAGTGAACTTAGCCATCCACGGGACTGCGACCTTATCCTGCAATCCCATCCAGTGCGGCTTGCCCTCATGCACCTTCGCCTCATGGACGTAGCCGCCCGGATCCGCCTGCTGCAACTCGTTCAATCTCTTGTCCCATTGCGGCACGATCTCATTGCGTTTGTAGGCCGCGTCGTTTCCGCCAACGTGCAGCGTGAAGGGCAAATTCCGCAGTCCGAGTGGAACGGACTCGTTGGGATGGCCAGCCATCATCGCAGCGGCAGCAAAACGATCCGCCATGCGTGGAGCGAGCTGATAGACCCCGTCGCCGCCAGCCGAGTATCCCATCAGGTAGACCTTGTCTGGGTTCACATCTTCGAACACGATCAGGTTTTCGATCAGTCGATCAAACAACCCATCCACGTGCCCCTGGTGCCACAGGTTCCAGGTATTTCCCGGCGCACGTGGCGCGAGATAGATCCCCTCTTCGGGCTGGTAGAGCTTGATCTGGTTCTGCCACTGCTGATCGTTCACCCGAGCTGGCGCACCACCACCACCGTGCATCGAAATGTAGAGGCTGCGCCCCGTCGCGGGCTTCTCACCAAAGGTTTTGGCGAGGTAGGGCATCTCATTGTCGCCGATCTTGAGCTTCTTGCCATCGAATTCGGCCGCGCGCGTCTCCTTGATCATCGCCGCGTGATCTTTCCACAACATCGCCACCGCCTGCTTCGCATCCTCCGCCACCAACGGCAGCTTAGAAAATTCCGCAGACGTCAAAGGCGGTCGTTTCTCACGATCCAGCGCCAACCAATCACTCAGCGAGTTCAGGGCAGGACTGGCGTGCAGGTCGAAGCCTGAGATGATCAGTAGGATGGCTAAAACAGAGGCAATTTGCATGCGCCAAACATGCCCAATTCAAGCCCCGAGTCCAGTGCAGATCACTCCCACGTAGCGACGACTTTAGACAAGATGGTAAGCAGAAGTCAAAAGCTCAACATAGCCGGAGTTGAAGCAGAAAGTTGAAGTTCCGGTTGCTTCGAACGTCCGACTGAACCCCGACAGCAATTTCACGATCAACATCCCCCACACCTCCAACCGCGTGTCTTCAATGCCGACTTTAACTTTTGCTTAATCTTTCGCTTAAACTTTCCAAAGCCTCAGCCTTAATCACATC
>JBLHKE010000770.1:0-3780 GCA_047619485.1 Verrucomicrobiales bacterium
GATGGATAAGAAGAAGGCTGCCAAAAATAGCGACGAAGATTCCTACAAATGGAAGGACTACAACGGCAATCTAGTGCGAGCATCAGAACTCCCCTCACCTGCCCCGAATGGCCACTTCTTGCGCGAGTTCGGCCAGTCGGACCGCGAGACGATCGACAATTCTAACAAAGACACGTCAGTCGCCCAGGCGCTCGGTCTGCTCAACGGCACCATCACGGATGATGTGCTAGCGGACAGCTCGGTGCTCATGAAATCCCTCGCCACTGCGATGAACCCGGTGGAAAAACGCGACACTCTATTCCTCTCACTCCTCGGGCGTAAACCGACGAGCACCGAAGCTGAGAACTTCGATGGATACCTCGCCAACTCCGGTGAGACTGGCTACCCAAACCTCGTCTGGGCACTCCTGAACACCGCCGAGTTCGCATTCATTCAGTAAATTCAAAAAACCCACCACCCCAACAAAAACGCTGCCATGAAAGAAATTCTTCACCGCTCAGACGAACTCACGCGACGTTCGTTCATGTCCAAGACTGCTAGCTCCCTGCTCGGGGTTGGCTTGATGCCCGGGATCGTCGGAGGCGAGGCCTTCGCGCAAGCGGCTGCCACCGCCGCTAAATCACGCCCGACCGCACGTAATGTGATCTATCTCTACATGTCAGGCGGCATGACCCACCTCGACACCTTCGATCCGAAGCCCGGATCGGAAACCCAGGGCCCGGTCGAAGCGATCCGCACCAAGGCAGACGATGTCATGATCAGCGAGTATCTCCCCGGACTTGCCTCACAGATGGACAAGGTCGCCCTAGTGCGCTCCATGACCACGACGCAGGGAGCCCACGCCCAGGGCAATTACTTTATGCACTCGAGCTACGTGATGCGCGGCACGATCCGCCACCCCGGCATGGGGGCTTGGCTGCAGAAACTCGATGGGCGCCCTAACAGAACGTTGCCAGGTAGCGTCAAGGTTGGTGGCGGCGGCATGGGCGGTGCCGGATTCATGGGACAGAAGTTTGGCCCGTTGGTACTCAACAATCCCAACGAGGGACTACGCAATAGCAAACGCCGGGACGGCATCAGCGAGAAGGATTTCAACGATCGCCTGATGCTCGCCGACATGTTCGACAAGAAGTTTCACTCGACCTACAAACACGATAGCGTCAAAGCCCAGCGCGAGATGTATGATGACGCCGTGCGTCTGATGAAAAGCGAAGATCTCCAAGCCTTCGACCTCTCGAAAGAATCCGAGGCAACCCGCGAGAACTACGGCAACAATGGTTTCGGCCAAGGCGTGCTGCTCGCGCGACGTCTCATCGAAAACGATGTGCGCTTCGTCGAGGTCTCGCTCGGGGGCTGGGACACGCACGCCAACAACTTCGCATCGGTCTCGCAGCGTGCCGCAGTGCTCGACCAGGCGCTCACCTCGTTGCTCGTCGATCTCACCCGCCGTGGAATGCTCGATGAGACGCTCGTCGTCGTTGCCACCGAGTTCGGTCGCACGCCGCGCATCAACGAGAACAACGGCCGCGATCACTTCCCTAAAGCTTTCTCCTGCATGCTCGCAGGCGGCGGTATCAAAGGTGGCCAGGCTTACGGTGTCACCGACGAGCGCGGGGAAAACGTCATCGAAAACAAGGTGCAGGTGCCGGACTTCAACGCGACGATCGCCAAGGCTCTCGGGCTGCCGCTCGACAAGGTGGTCCTGTCCCCTTCCAAGCGACCGTTCACCGTCGCCCACAAGGGACGCCCAATCCTCGATCTCTTCGCCTAAACGAACCCATCGTGCTGAGACATACCCCGAAGAAGAGCCTCTGCGGTCTAGCTCTGGCGGGCGCCTTGCTTGGCTCAGCAAGCGCGGCGGAGACACAAGCGGCGGCGAGTGCCTCAATCGGTGCCGGTCTCTTGGCGCAATTGCTATTCCTGCCAGCAGGTCTGTTAATCGCAGCTGTTCTGCTCGAGTTTTTCGCCCGGAAGAAATCGTCTGCCAGCCTGCATCGCGGGGTGTTAGCGATCCTGCTCGCAGCTGGATTATGCTCGATCGCAGCCCTCTCGATCGCCTTCACCTCACCGGAGAAGGCAGCATCTCTTTCGGGTTCTCCCTTTATCGCCTTCAACACCGGTGCCGCCTTCGCTGGAATCATCCTCCTCACGTGCCTGACCAAATGGCTCCGCCTGAAAGTTCCGGATAGCTCGGCGATCACCCCGAAGCCGAAGCCCAAAACACGTGGACGCGGGCGAGGCCGGCGCCGGGCTGCGGGGTCACCGGCTGGACTAGCAACTCTCGCTGAGGCTGGTTACACGCTCAGCATCGCAGCAGCGGTGGCCGCGCTGATCGCGGCGCCCATGTTTGCCAAGCCATCGCCCCACACACCAGCCGTCACCACGGCCAGCCCGAGCAGTGACCAACCACCGCCGGAGCTTGAACAACCAGAGCTTCCAAGTAAGCCATTGGATCAAGAGCCTACCCACCCTCAGGTGATTGCCACCGCAGAGCCGGATACCCCGAAACCGGATGCTGAGCCAGAGGTGGTAGACACGGCAGATTCGCCAGAGGTGGGGAGCCCCACCGCTAAGCCGGACCTTGTCGCAGAGGTATCAACACAACCGGAACCGATGACCGAGCAACCGACGGTTCCCGAAGAGCCAGTCACTCCAACAGTAGAAGAACCGCCGCCAGTTGGGACCTTACGGAAACCCGCAGTCCGCCCAGTCAGTATTCAACGAGGCGGTCTTGCTGGTGTTGAAACCTTCAACAAGCTGGTGGAACCCATCTTGCGCGACCGCTGCTACAGCTGCCACGATGCGGACAAGCAGAAGGGCGACCTGCGACTCGACAGCCCCGAGGCGATCCGTAAAGGTGGAAAATCGGGGCCGATCATCATCGCTGGAAATATCAAGAAGAGCTACCTCCACGAGCTCATCAGCCTCGACGCATCCGACGACGACATCATGCCCCCCAAGGGTAAGCCACTGACCGGCGCCCAGATTGCTTGGATTGGCGGATGGATCCGGGAAGGTGCCGCTATGGGCGATGGAGTCGCCTGGCCAGTTCCTGAGGGCGGTAATGACACTGGGCTGGCCATCGATAAGATGACCGACGGCGTCGGTAGCACCGACGAAAGTGCCGTCCAAGCCCTTCTCGACGGAGGCGTGATCGTCCGCAAGCTTTCAAGCGACGGAAAGCTTCTCGAGATCGACTTCAGCCATTCTGACCTTACTGCCGGTGACCAACGTCTTGCCAACCTTGCCTCCTTGGCTGAAAACGTTCACTCCCTCGATCTGAATCGCACGAAGATTACTGACGATGATCTGAAAATTCTGAGCGGGATGAGCAACCTACGCATCCTACATTTGCAGCGCACGAAAATCACCGATGCCGCCCTGCCCCACCTGAGCGGGCTCGGACAATTGGAGAGTTTGAATCTCTACAACACCAAAGTCAGTGACGCCGGACTTCCTGAGTTGAAGAAGCTGACGTCGCTACAGAAAATTTACCTCTGGTCGACCCAGGTCACGCCCGATGGCGCGCGAGAGCTAGCCAGCGTGCTAGGCTCCGACGTGGTGAACATGGGGGAATAAAAAATTCGGCAAGATGCCGAATCTACGTAGCCTCGTAATCCTGCCGGGGAGGCAGTGCAAACCCAGCGCAGTAATCTCGGGAGGGTTGCAAGAATTCGCCGAAAGAACGCTCCTCCACCGAGGACTTGGTTAAGGGCACCTCCGAAAACCTCATGCGGGCTGGAGCTTGATAAAATCCCCGCTGTCTTCGTTGCGAAAGCG
>JBLHKE010000771.1:0-3772 GCA_047619485.1 Verrucomicrobiales bacterium
CTTCGGTGGTGCCCTGCCCTTCGAAGGGCGGATCGACGAGGTCGCTTGGTTTGGGTCGTCGTTCACCGGCGCGGACGCGAAACGATTCTACACAGCATCCGGTCTGACGCCGCCCCCGAAACCTCCTGCACCACGGCCCCGATTTGACCGGGGGATCATGGATGACTACGCCAAGGCGGTCGCCGCCTCCGCTCCGACTGCCTACTGGCGCCTGCGGGAATCGGCTAAGGATCAAGGGCCGAAGAGCCGCCACGGCAAATTTGAAAAAGGTGCCGGGATAGCAGCAGATAATCCTAACAGTGACACATTCAAGGGAGGCCGCATGCGCGCGGAAATGGACGGCATCGGCGACACCTACAGCATCGAGTTTTGGGTTCGTAACAGCGTGCCTACCCACAGCCGCCCCGTCACCGCCTACCTCTTCTCGCGTGGCATCGACGGGATGAAAGACGCCGAGGGCGATCACCTTGGCATCGGCGGCACCCATGCGGCCGAAGGATGCCTTATCGTCTACCACGGCAACCGCAACGGAGGCCTTCTGACGGGGCGCGCCAAACTCGAGCTCGAAAGTTGGCATCACCTTGTCATGGTCCGAGAAGGAGAGCAGATTCGGGTCTATCTCAATGGGAACCCAAAGCCTGAGATCGACGGCAAGCTCGCCCGTACCTATCCCGACGGACATCCGCAGTTCTTCTTCGGTGGCCGCAACGACAACTTCGCCAACCTACAAGGGCAGCTCGACGAGGTCGCGCTTTACGACCGCGTCCTGACCCCGGACGAAATCGGCTCCCACTACCGGGCGGTCAAGCTGGCACCTGCCGAGGAAAAGCAGGCGGCGAACGAACCCGTCCCCCGTTCCCCTACCGACTCGCTCAAGGCCGTCCACGTGCCGAAAGGGTTCAGGGTAGAATTGGTGGCGGCTGAGCCGCTGGTGAAGGATCCGGTAGCGATCGATTGGGCTCCGGATGGCAAGCTCTGGGTCGCAGAAATGGCGGACTACCCGAGCGGGATCGACGGCAAACCAGGAGGTCGAATCCGCTTTCTTGAGGACGGCGATGGCGACGGCGTCTACGACAAGTCCACCCTGTTCCTCGATGGCGTGAACTTCCCGGCGGGTGTCATGAGCTGGGGAAATGGCGTTCTGGTTGCCGCGGCGCCCGACATTTTCTATGCGGAAGATACCGACGGCGACGGCAAGGCGGACAAACGCACCGTGTTGTTCACCGGTTTCAAGCAGGGCAACCAACAGCTGCGTGTCAACGGCCTGCGGTGGGGGCTCGACAACTGGGTCCATGGGGCAAACGGCAGCCACCACGGTCGCTACGCCGCCGGCACCAAAATCACCTCGCCCGGTTCCGGCCACAGCGTCAACCTCGGGGGGCTGGACTTCCGGATCCGACCCGAAGAAGGTTTGTTAGATCCCCTGTCAGGACCTTCGCAATTCGGGCGGGCGCGCGACGATTGGGGGAATTGGTTCGGGGTTCAGAACAGCTTTCCGCTCTGGCACTACGTGCTGGAACATCGCTACCTCTCGCGTAATCCCGATTTCACCCCACCCGATCCGCGCCGCCAGCTCCGGCCTCAGAACCCGCTCGTTTTTCCCGCCAAACCACCGCAGAAAAGATTCCACAGCTTCAATCAGTCCGGCCGCTACACGAGCGCGTGTTCTCCAATGATCTACCGCGATGGGCTTCTTTTCGAGGACGACGCCATCCACGCCTTCACCTGCGAGCCTTTCCACAACTTGGTGCAACACATGATCCTGAAGCGGGACGGCTCCACGTTCACCGCCGAGAGAGCCGAACGAAAAGGGGCGATGGATTTTTTTGCATCAGAAGATCGCTGGTGCCGGCCGGTGATGGCACGCACTGGACCCGACGGCGCGCTTTGGGTGGTCGACATGTACCGCTACATGATCGAACACCCCGAGTGGCTCCCAGCTACTGGCAAAGCTGAAATGAAGCCGCACGAACGGCACGGCTCCGAACACGGACGCATCTACCGCATCTACCCGGAGGACAAAGCTCCCCGCCCCATCCCCCAGCTCGACATGGCATCGACCGAAGAGCTTGTGGCGCGGCTGGCGGACAGCAACGGCATCGTCCGCGATCTCGCGCACCGGCTTCTAGTCGAACGCAAAGCAGTTTTTGCTTCTGATTTGTTAACCGATATGGCCCGGGATCACGATTCCGCCACGGCGCGCCTCCACGCCCTCTGTGTCCTCGATGGTCTCGACCGCCTTGGAGCAGACCTCCTGCGTTCTTCTTTGCGTGACTCCCACCCGCAAATCCGACGCCACGCACTGCGCCTCGCGGAATCCCAATGGAACCGGGAACCGGATCTCATCTCCGAAGCCACGCGCCTCGCCGATGACCCGGATGCCGCGGTGCGCCTCCAGGCGGCTTGCTCGTTGGGCGCATCCGAGAGCCCAGAAGCCGGACGGGCGCTGGCTCAGCTTATGGTGCGGGACGCGGATGACATGTACATCCGCGCGGCCGTATTCAGCTCGGCGCATATCCATTTTGACCAACTCGCCCAAGCATCCCTAGAGAACGGCGTGCTCCTTTCTGAGCTCATCAAACTTGGTGGCAGCCACAGCAAAGCCTCACTGGACGCGCTTGTTTCGCGTTTGGCAGTGCCAGGCAAGGACGGGTTCCAACCCGGTCAGCTTCGCTCTTTGGCAACTTGGATAGATCACAACCCCG
This sequence comes from Verrucomicrobiales bacterium, assembly GCA_047619485.1. Classification (GTDB taxonomy): domain Bacteria; phylum Verrucomicrobiota; class Verrucomicrobiia; order Verrucomicrobiales; family DEV007; genus JBLHKE01. Next base: position 2,706 of record JBLHKE010000771.1, read on the forward strand.
AGGCTTCCTCCGGGTTGGCTGAAGTGATTGCCAAGGCGCGGAATATCCTCGCTGACAACGACGCCCCCGTCCCGTTGCGCGCTGCGGCGATCGCTCTGCTCGGTCGGCAACCCAGTCACCTGGCGGCGGATCAAGATCGGCTGACGAAGTTTTTGACACCTCAAGTGCCGAGCGAAATCAAGCTAGCCGCGGTGGAGTCGATGGCGCGGGTGGGAGGCGAGCGACTTCCCGATATCTTGCTCAAGGGCTGGCCCAACTATCTCCCGCGGGAACGCTCCCATGTCCTCGACACCCTGCTGCGGCGCAAGGAGTGGACGCTGGCTTGTGTCGATGCCATCGGCCGCGGCACTGTGGCGCGCGGCGACCTCGATGCTTCCCGGCGGCAACTGCTGCTCACCCATGCGGATCCAGCCATCCGCGATGCCGCCGCGCTCGCGCTGCAGGCCGGAGCGCCGCAGGAACGTCGCAAGCAGATCGAGGCTCACCGCGCGGCTTTGAAATTGGTTGGCGACGAAAAGCGCGGACGTGTGATTTTTGCAACGCTCTGCGCTGTCTGCCACTTGCCTCCGCAAGGGCTGCCGATGAACGGCCCTGACCTCCGCTCCATCACCGACCGTAGCAAGGACGGTTTGTTCAACTCGATCCTCGATCCCAACCAGTCGGTCGATCCCTCCTACACCGGCTATTCAGTCACCCTCTCTGACGGCACGACACTCTACGGGCGAGTTCTCTCCGAGACCTCCAATGGCCTGACACTCCGGCTCCTCGACGGCTCGGATCGCCAACTTGGCCGCAGGGAGATCAAAACCCTGAAGAATACCGGACGCTCACTCATGCCAGATGGCCTCGAAACAGCGATGGGCCACCAGGATCTCGCGGATCTCATCGGGTTCGTGCAGAATCTCCGAAGTGATGAAAAATGAGACTTCTTTTGCCAATCTCTACCGCAAGGGCGGCCTTCTGGCTTCGCCAATCAGCACAAGCATATATGACAAGTAGCCGATTAGGAATGAAACGATTTGTACTCCGCTGCACAGCGATTTCATGGATCGTCGGTGGAAGTGCAT
>JBLHKE010000772.1:0-3762 GCA_047619485.1 Verrucomicrobiales bacterium
TGGCGATGCCGGCGAGCCTCCTCAGCACTTTGCGCCCGAGCTTCTTGCCGCGCCTCGCAAGCCGCTTGCGTTGGGCGTCGGTGAAGCGGATTCGCTTGCTGCCACGCTGTTCCCGGAGCACCCGGTTCTCTTCTCTCAAATAATCGATCGCGTCCTCCTGCTGGCGGTTGAGCCAACCCGCCGTGGTCAGGATAAGGAACTGTAGCGCTTGGGACATCCGGCGAGCCTACCTGATTCTCCGCGACCAGAAAAGGCCTTGTTCCAAGGGCTCTTGAGGCGTCGGCTGATTAATTGCACCTTACGCGATCGAGGCTGTCGCGGTCGTGGCGTTGACAGATCCATCCCGTCTGTTGTCCGTAACGCATGATCCCTCTCCATTGTTCTAGCCGGAAGAAGCTGGAGACAATTGCGACGCGTTTTCTTGAGGATTCTGGCAAGTTTTGGGTCATTTGTGGCTATCGCTGAACGATCCCTGTTGGGCTTTTTGGGGTTGCGATAGCAAAGGTATATGAACCAACTTTGCAGTTGGTTTTATGGGGCGATTCGTTGAATCTACATTGGTTTCTCTAAATGGACAATCGACCGCCTTGTGGTCGTTCCTGATCACTGCAAGATTCCTAGATGAAGAGTGAAGCGAACCAAGAGCAACTAGACGCAGGATGCGACGCGCCAGCGCCCGGATCCCGAAATTGGTCGCGGCGTGATGCCTTGTTAGGCATGGCCGCCGCTGGCGTGCCACTCTGCGGCAGTGGAAAACTCCACGCCCGCCCGGATCGAGAGACGGAAGACGATGTCACCTTCTTCGTGATGGCAGATCCGCAAATTCACCTCGACAAATGGGGGACGGCTGGCACCGCGCAAACCTTGCGCACAGCGAACGAGTTGCCCGGAAAGCCATTTCCTTTGGGCGGCACCCTCGCCGAGCCGAGGGCGGTGCTGGTGGCGGGTGACCTCGTCGATGTGGTTCAGGACCCTCGGCACTGGGCGACCTACAAGCGCTTCTTTGATCCGAACGGCAAGGCCCTGCTGCGGTTCCGTGCCTTCGAAGCGATCGGCAACCATGATTTGACCAGTGAGAGCGCTGATGGTTTTAGCGTCGTGCAAAAAGAGTTCGTAGAGCGGAACAGGAGCCGCCGGGGGGATGAGACGTTTCACTACGATGCGGACGACTATCATTACTCTTGGGATTGGGGGCGACTCCATCTGATCAACCTCAACCTGTTTCCGGGCAACCAGCCGAGGCCGGTGTACGATCGCGAGGCACCGTGGAACAACCCGCGTCTGAGTCTCGACTTCCTGAAGGCCGACTTGGAGAAACAGATCGGGGACAGCAAGCGGCCGGTCGTCCTGTGGTGGCACTATGGTTTGCGTGGGTGGGGGTTGGAAAAATGGTGGAAGCCTGAGGATCTTGCGGAACTCAAGCGGGTGATTGAGCCCTACAACATCGTTCTCATCCTCCATGGGCACGAGCACGCGTTCGCCCAGTATGAGTGGGAGGGGTATCCGGTTTTCATGTGTCCTTCACCCCAGTTGGATCGCAATCCCAAGACGCCTGAAGTCCCCAGCAAGCCGAAGGGATTCCTCGTCGTGCGTCTCAAGGGTGAGCAACTGCAACTCGCCCACCATGGTGCGGATGGCTGGAAGGAAACTTGGTCACAGGCCATTAGCCTCGGCCGCGGCTGAGTCGTTCGGTGTAGAGACAGAAACCTGATCGAAGGTAGCGGTGTGGTTTTTTGAACCATCGCGGTTTCCCGCCGTCACGGCAAGTCCCGCACACAGATCCGGGTTCATCTTGATTGTTATCGGATCACCCACCGCATCCCAGGTCTCCCCGTCCTCCGATACAAACCCGCTGAAGGTGTTGCCCTTGCGCACGAGCTTCACCCAACTCGCTCCTCCCGCGACGGCTTTCACTGACCTGCTTCCTCCGTTTTTTTCGATCCGACTGGATAGGCGGACGCCTTCCTTTTTCGTCAGCAGCAGCGCGACGTTCTTTCCGCCATCTGCAGTTGATTCCCGCAGCATGACGCCCACTTTAGGTTCGCGGCTTTTGATCTCAGCGTCCAGCACCCGCGCCTTGATTTCTCCGTCGCCTTTGAGGGATTGATAGACGAATTGGAAGTTGTCGATCGGCTCGCGGCCTTCGCCAATGTCGCGGCCCGACCCGCACACGGTAAACACACCAGCACTGTGGTGCGCTCCGTGTCCGGGGCGTTGGGAGTAGCCCACAAACTTTGTCTTCCATACGTCCGGCAACATACCACTTGTACGGAACGGGATTGAGACGCCCGCCCAGGCAGTCCCTTGGCGGTTGCTGGCGGCGGCGCGGTAGTAGTAGGTCGTCCAGGGTTTCAACCCAACGATCTTGGTGGGAACGGCAGCTCCCTTCTTATGGACGCCTAGAGCTTTCGCATGTTGCCACGACTCCGCCTTGTCCCCGCCATCGACTTCCCCCCAGTGCAGCGTGAGTTCCGTCGGTGAGACTGCTTCGTGAACGATCTTGCCCGACAAATTCGCGCCCGCGGCGGTGATTCCCGTTGCCCATTCGCCATTGTTCACGACTGCAGGCAGTCCACTCTCGACATAAGAATAGAAGATCTTCTTTTGCATCGGTCGCTCCCAACCAGTGTCCGACCGCGTTACCGCAGAAAATGTTCTGTCCTTGATCTGGCAGACCACCAGTTTGCCATTGCTGCTGATCCAATTGTAGCCGCGCCAGAGATTGTTCACCCCGCCGCCCTGGTGCCCAACTAGGATCGCTACCACGTTGTAGTCTTGCAATACTTGGTGGAATTTATCAGCCGCGCTGTAAGTCCACCAGTTCTCATCGACCACGCGGAAGTGCTGCATGACCACCACCGGCCGACCTGAATCGCCGACATTCTTTTTGAGATCCTCGATCAGAAAATCCCGAGCAAATTGGGGATGGTGACCGCGTCCGTAGGCGTCGGCTTCGCCCTCCCAGGCATTTCCCGGGAAGAGGTTCACGTTGACGAAATGCACCCCGTCCCAATCCCAGGAATAGTGGTATCCGTTTGCTGAGACATCGCCGATGAACCCGAGTTGCTTGCGGACGATGTTGCGCTTTTTCACTTGATCGAACACGAACAGATTCGTGTTAACATCATGGTTACCCACCCCCTCGAACACCGGAAACTTGCAACGTCCCTCACCGTTGACGCCGAAATCAGCGAGGTAGTTTTTCCACTGGGTCGGATACAGCTTGGCGACCGCCCCGTCGTTGATCAGGTCGCCCTGCATGAGGATGGCCCGAGGGACATCGACGACGCCACCGATCTCCGCCGGGTAGACAACTCCAGGCAGAGCGTTGATGATCCCAACCTGATGGCTCTGCCTAGTCGGAGGCCATCTGCCGCCGCCGGTCGCGCCGTAGTGGCTATCTGAGTAGCTGAAAAACGTGACGTCATCCGCGAGGACTGCGCCGCAACTCATTGCCAGAGCCGTGAATAGAATGCCGACTGATTTCATGATTTCAAAATGGGACGGGAACGAGTATGCCGTCCACGCACATTTAGCGAACCAAGTGTCCATTGGGCGCATTGACGGTTGAGGATGTTGGAATTTGATGATGAGATGATCGCGCCACCGTTGCCGCTGTCCGAGATGGTTGGTGCTAGTGACCCGTAGGCGCCGGCCTTGCCTGCAGGAACTCGATCAGATCGCGCAGTTTTTTCGGATCCATGGCGGCCTCGAGCCCCTCGGGCATCAATGATCGGGATTCGGTGCGGATCGATTTGATCT
>JBLHKE010000773.1:0-3749 GCA_047619485.1 Verrucomicrobiales bacterium
AAAGTTTATAATAACACAGGCAGCACGACGCGTTTACGTCCACCACTGGCTTTCGGATGACTGTCTCGCGGCGACTAAAAGTCACCGCTACGATTTTTTCTACCAGCCGTGCGCGTTGCGCACATCGATCATCGACTTGAGAATCGTATTCCAGGTCGCTTGCTCTTCAAGCACCGCGTTCGGGAACATGCAACCATCCCAGCAGATGTGCTGGATGCCGCGATCCTGCGCGCCCTCGAGCCAGTGGCCCGAGCACTCGACGATGTCGAGTTTGCCATTCGGGTCGTCCGCCTGGCAGTGCTTGCCTGTCTTGTCGTGGCTACCCGCGCCGTGCACGGTGCCATCGTTCTGCGCGACGTGGAAATCGATCGTCCATGGACGCAGCGCATCGGTCATCTCTTTGTAGGCTGCATCGAACTCCTCTTTTGAGTATCCCTCTTTCAGCAGGGCATGCTCGGGGGCGTTGTAGCCCATCAGATAGAGATAGGTGTGCGCCAAGTCAGCCTGAAAGCCCAGCGACTCTTTCATACCGACCGCCTCGAGGAGATCCAGCATATCTTTCCAAGAGTGCATCCCAGCCCAGCAGATCTCGCCCTCGGCAGCGAGGCGCTCGCCGTTGCCTGCTGCGATCGTCGCCGCCTCTTTAAAGGTCGCGGCGATCTTGGCGGTGTTGCCGGCAGGATCCTCGCGCCATTTCTCGACACCGAACTCGGCGGAGTCGATGCGGATCACGCCGTATTTGCGCACGCCGTGTTCATTGAAAACTTTCGCGATCCGGCATGCCTTCTTGACTGCCAAGAGAAATTTCTCGATCTGCTCGGACTCGCCCATCGCCGAATCGCCGACGGTGCCAGGCCAGATCGGTGCCACGAGAGAACCAACGACAAGGTCTTTCTCGGCAATCTGGTCAGCGATTTTCTTCAACTCGTCGTCGCTCGCATCCGGATCTGTGTGCGGGTGGAAGAGGAAATAGTCGACCCCTTCAAATTTTTGCCCATCGACCTCAGCGTTTGCCGTCAGCTCTAACATCCGCTCCAGACTGATCGGCGGCTCTTGGCCGTCTTCATCGCCCTTGCCAACAAGACCGGGCCACATCGCATTGTGTAATTTTGGGGAAGAATTGCTCATTCGCCAGACTATGGTGAATTTGCGTGCAATGACAAGCGAAAGTGACCCATTCAAATGATGGATTTTTTCCTCGATTCCTGACGGATTTCGGTGCTTGATCCTTCTATGACTAAGAAAATTTTCCTCCAGCTCCTCGCGACGCTCGCGATCGCAGCAAGCGCAGTATTCGCAGACGACAAGAAACTCAGCGTCCTGATCATCGATGGCCAGAACAACCATAAATGGGCGCAGACGACCCCAGTGCTGAAGACCGCACTGGAGAGTTCCGGCAGGTTCAGCGTCGAGGTCTCGACCTCCCCTTCCAATAAGGGAACCAAGGAAGAGTGGGCGAAATGGCGACCGGTGTTCAGTAAGTATGATGTCGTCCTCAGCAACTACAACGGCCAAGACTGGCCGGAAGAGGTGCGTGGAAATTTCACCAAATACGTCGCTGACGGTGGCGGGCTTGTGATCGTGCACGCGGCCAACAATGCTTTCCCGAATTGGCCAGAATACAACCGGATGATCGGGATCGGCGGATGGGGCGGTCGCAGCGAAAAATCGGGACCTTACCTGTATTTGAAAGACGGCAAACTCTTCCGCGACAAATCCCCGGGTCGTGGTGGCTCCCACGGGCCGCAGCGCGAGTTTGAGGTAACGACATTTCCCGGAGAGACAGACCACCCGATCATGAAGGGTCTACCTAAATCTTGGCTGCACACCAAAGACGAACTCTACGATTCGATGCGCGGCCCTGCTGAAGGCATCAAGGTACTAGCTACCTCCTTCAGTGAGAAAAGCAAAAAGCACGAACCGATGTTAATGACGATCGACTACGGCAAGGGTCGCGTGTTCCACTCGACGCTAGGACACGCCGATTACTCGATGAATTGCGTCGGGTTCTTCACGACGATTCAACGCGGCACGGAGTGGGCCGCAACCGGGAAGGTGACCATCGCAGTGCCAGAGAACTTCCCTGGCACTGACAAGGTGGTGCCGGTGGAGAAATAGTTCGGAGAGAGCTGAGGCCTGTTCACCGCGGCATCAACATCTTCCTTTGCGCCAAGCCGTAGTCGTAGCTGATTTCGCCAGAAATTGGAGCACGTCCCCTCGCCCCACGATGCAGTGGGACGCTCGTCCAAACTCTGACGAGACTGTTGCAAAACCAAAGATGATGTCACCAGCGCTTCCCAGCGTAAAACGGGCACTCCTGCCCGTTTTGGGAGGCATTCGCGGCGGCTCGACGGGCAAGACCCCGCCTTACTTGGCTGCCGCAAGTCTTGCAACAGTCTGTGCCGAGTCCGGTCACCCTGCCGGGTATAGAGGAATTTCAGGTCGGGCTTAAGAGCCTGTCGAACCGTAGAGTAACCTTTAGAGGCCGTCGCCCAGCGATCCGGGAGCTGCGGGGAGGTCCGCGAGTTTGGCGAGCGCTTTGTCGATTTTTTGCCGGCGAAATACTATCATCTCGGCCTCGAACCCCGGCCAGGTCTGGCTGATCGAATCGAAAATCACCGCAGCGCGTCGGTAGGCGCTGCGAGCAGCGATGAGATCCCCCCCCTCGAGGAGTTTTTCTGCGTCCTGAACTTGGATGTAGCCGCTGAGGTAGTTGTCCGCTGGATCAGCATCAGTCGAGAAACCAGTGGGAGATGGTTGGATGACTTGGCGCCAATCCTCTTTGCGGAAGGCGGTGACGAAATTTCGGTGGCGCAAGGGCTGGGTCTGATCCCCGTCCGCGTTGGAGCTACGTTGGTGCGGCGGGATGAGCTTGGGTGGAGAATCATACCTGGCCTGATTTTCCCGCTCCAAACGTTGTGGGCCGAATACCGACAGTTCGAGGATCGCGAGGACCATTATTGCAAACGTCGCGATGACTAAGAGGATGAAACTCTTTTTCCAATAGCTGAATTTTGCTGGCGACGATGCGCTCATGGTTGGAACCTATCGGCGCGCAATGGCGCAAGCAAGCGGATTGGTGGCGAGGCTCGGCAGCCGAGAGCAAGCTATTGTCACAGATTGCCAAGCACTGTCACCCCCTTGAACTTCGCCCGGTCAGACAAGGAGCATGCGGCGTCAACCTAACTAGGCGCCAGCGCCAATACCCGTAACTTCGATTTGCAATCGAAGCCGTCGTGCTGAGCGGCTTGGGCATCGAACTTCGATTGCAAATCGAAGTTACGCCATCGCCTACGGCGACCGAGTTTGTCGGCAGTCCCTCTATCATATCGCGCGTTACGATTGGTGACCATTGCACGCAAGCGGTGAGCCCAAGGAGCTTGGGGCCTCTCGCCCCGTCACTAACATATTCGGGGCGAGACGCCAATAGCTCCTTGTTAAAGGACAGGCAACCCTGACCGCGCAAAATCGCCTTAGGGCTTGTTCGGAAATAAGTTGGTCAATAGCTGGGAAGGCATTGAGCCTACCACCAAGGCAGAATTTGCTTCGTGTAGTGAACTACTCGGAGGAAACTCCAACGCAGGTGGGAAGCCCAAGGGCTAGCAGATATGTCCAAGTTATTTCCGAACACGCCCTAAGGGCTTGTCAGGAAATAAGTCATACAAAGATGCGCAGGAATTTTAGCCAGCACCAAGGCAGATTTCAGCGATGATAGCGGGCTATTTGAGTTGGAAGCTAACGCGGGTGAT
>JBLHKE010000774.1:0-3723 GCA_047619485.1 Verrucomicrobiales bacterium
TCTATGTGCTGATATTGGGAAACGATTCGACCCGACCCAGCGCCAGTCCAACCCCTGTCCGATAACATGCGCCTACCCTCACTCAAGAACTTGGTTTTTAGTTCAGCCCTATTAACAATCGGCTTTGCTCCGACGGTCTTCGCCCAGGAGGTGCCCGAGGATCTAATCGATGACGAGCATGTTCGCGAGGAGTTCGGTATCAATGAATTCACCACTCCATCGATCAAAAAACTGTTCGAGGATCTCGACGATCTCGGCACACTGCCCTACGACAAACTCAAGCGCGACTACAAGGCGGTGAACACGCGCGACCGCTCGATCCTGGCGCTCAATCTTGGCATTCTGATCAGCGACGGTTTCCTCGTCGTGCAATCGGAGAAGATCGCCGAGTTGCAGAATGTCGGCAAGGAAGTGCTAAAACAGGCAAAATACCTCGGCTCGGGCATGCGCGTGACCAAGCACACCAAGAGCCTGTTGGAGAACAGCGGCCTTGGCGAGTGGGATAAACTCAAGAGCAAGCTCGCCGAGACACAGGTCGACGTCGAGGCTGAGATGGTGATGCTGCGCGATGTCGACATCGCCCACCTAGTAGCGCTCGGTGGTTGGCTGCGCGCATTCGAGATCGTCGCGACGACCTCACTCGACCCATTCTCGACCAAGAAGGCGACCAAGCTGGTACGCCCGGATTTGGTGCAGTATTTCCACGAGAGCCTGCAAGGGCTCGAACCGAATCTGCGTGAAAAGAAGCATATCCAAGATCTGATTACCGGTGTCGGCGAACTCCGCGAACTGCTCGATCTCCCGCCCGATACAAAGATCGACGAGGATCGGACAAAAAGGCTGCTGAAAAAATCCCAGCAGCTGATCAAGATCGTCAACGCCCAGCCGAGCAATTAGCCACGTCGCTGATTTCGCTAGAAATTGGCCACGCCGTGCCTCCTTCGGCAGGATGCCGAAGCTACATAGATTTGGTATCTTGCCGGATTGCTACCAGACGAACTCTATATGGTTGGCCTCTCTCCATGAAAGAGACGCCCTCGATCTTGCTTCTTATTTTGCTCCTAGAGGCGTTTTTTAGATAGATCAACGACCAGGGGTGAATCGATGGCCGGCCGAAGATGGCCGACCAAGGCGATGGGCTCAACCAAGCCACCCCCGCAGCAAACGCAGTCGACAGGATGCTGAACAAACTCAGAGCCAGCACCGCCCAAACGAAAAATAAACAGCCTGCAAGCCAGCCCCAGACCGGACTCCGCTCGCGCCGAAGTCGGTGCGCCTGCTGGCACTTCGGACAAACCTCGTCTAGCTCAAATCCGACTCGGCAATTTCCACAGATCGGCATGATCGAAATCTTCGCGTAGAGGAGAACGCGATCATTTTTTTGAGCCTCCTAAGGGCTTGTCAGTAAATAACTCCTACAATCTGCTGGTTATTTTGGCTATCACCCGCGTTAGCTTCCAACTCAAATAGCCCGCTATAATCGCTGAAATCTGCCTTGGTGCTGGCTAAAATTCCGGCGCATCTTTGTATGACTTATTTCCTGACAACCCCTTAGTTCCAGCGAGCAGGTCAATTCAACTCACTCCACGATGAACCAGGGGTTCAGCAAATTTTCCTTGTTGTAGACCAGTGCTTCGCCGGTCTCGCGGTTGAGGACTTTTTTACCGGCCTCCAACACAATGGCGTGAGCCGCGCCGGTGTCCCATTCCATCGTCGGGGCGAAGCGCGGGTAGACCGTCGCTTTGCCTTCCGCAACTAGGCATAATTTCAACGAGCTGCCGGCGCTCTGGAACTCGACCTCTTTCCCCTGCTCACGCAACTCGGCAACGAAGTCCTCGACCTCCTGGCTCAAGTGAGAGCGGCTGGCGACGACGGTGACCTCTTGTTCCGTGCTGTAGTGTTTCGTGTTCTCGAGTCTCACTGGATCCGCGTCAGGCATTTCCAAAAATGCCCCTTGCCCCTTCTCGGCCGAATACATCGCGCCCGTCACGGGCTGGTAGACCACGCCCACCACCGGTTCGCCAGCGTGGACGAGTGCAATGTTGACGGTGAACTCGCCGTTCTTTTTGACGAATTCCTTGGTGCCATCCAGCGGGTCGATCAACCAGCAAGTCTGCCAGTGCCGGCGCTCGCTGTAGTCGAGCGCACGGATCTCCTCCGAGATGATCGGGATGTCTGGGTAGCGTTCCTCCAAGGCCGCGACGATGACGTCGTTGGAGCGCTTGTCGGCCTCGGTCAGCGGTGATTCATCGGCCTTGAATTCGACCTCGAAATCGCGGGCGTAAATTTCCAAGATGGCCTCCCCGGCAAGTCGGGCGACATCGCGGAGGTGGCCGAGATCGATCGGTGGATAATGATGCGAAGACATTGGATCATGCCGAGACGGGAGCGTGGGCATCTTGCCCACATCCTAGCTCAGCCTCTACGGGATCAGATTCTTAATACTCCAAGCTACTTATTCAGGGTATGCAGATGCGGGCGGGACACCCACGCCCCCATTTTTTAGTTCTCGTCGACCGGCTCGATGGAACCATAGTCGCCGTCCTTGCGACGGTAGATGACCGTAAGCCTGTCGGTATCGGCGTTGTGGTAGATGAGAAACGGGCGATCGCTGAGCTCCAGATCCATGATCGCCTCGTCTTTGAAGAGCGGGCGGATGCGGATGTTCTCCTGATGCACGATGACAGGCTCGAGCATCTCCTCGGGTGCCTCCTCCTCTGCAGTATCTTCGTGCGCGATGCGCGATGCGAACACCGACTCGTTGAGATGGCGCATCTTGCCTTTGCGCGGGCGGTGGTTCTGCAGCATACGCGTCTTGAACTTGCGCATCTGGCGGGTGACCTTGCTGACCGTGGCGTCGATGGACGCATACATGTCGTCGGTCTCGGAAGTCGCCTCGATGGTGATGTGGTTGGCGCAGTAGAGGATAACCTCGGCGATGTGCCGGTAGTTCTGCACGTCAAGGATGACCTTGGCCTCGATGATCTTCGGATAGTCTAGGTGGATGTTCTCCAGCTTCTTGTTGGCGTGCCCACGAATCGCTTCGGTGATGCTGATGTGACGGCCGGTGACGGTGATCGGAAGATTAACGTTATTGGTCTGCATTGATAGCTCCTTTGGCTTGGGTTTAATTTGCCCGGTAGGGAGAGTGTCCGGGTCTGTTCAGTTCACAACACCAATGTGTCACATGCTGAACTGTTCGCCAAGATAAAGCTTGCGACTGAGCGGGTCATTGATGAGGAAATCCCTTGACCCCTCGCGTTTCACCTGTCCTTCAAACATGAGGTAGGCGCGATCGACGATGCCGAGGGTCTCGCGCACGTTGTGGTCGGTGATCAGGATCGCCAGGCCTTGCTCGCGCAGGTTGCGCACGATCTCCTGGATCTCGCCGACAGCGATCGGGTCGACGCCGGAGAACGGCTCGTCGAGCATCAGGAGCTTGGGATTGGTAACGAGCGAACGTGCGATGGTGAGGCGGCGTTTCTCACCACCCGAGAGGGTGATCGCCTCGTTCTTAGCGAGCTTGGCGATGCCAAAGCGCTTCATCAGTTCGTTGGCGCGGTCGCGGCGCTCGGAGCGGGGTACGTCCTGCGTCTCCATGACGGCGAGGATGTTGTCCTCGACGCTGAGTTTGCGAAAGATCGATTCCTCCTGCGGGAGGTAGCCCATGCCGAGCCGCGCGCGGCGATACATCGGCTCATGCGTGGCATCTTTGCCATCGAA
>JBLHKE010000775.1:0-3704 GCA_047619485.1 Verrucomicrobiales bacterium
AGCGCGCGCGGTGGTGAGGCGCCGAGGTTTTGCGCTGCCTCCTCGAGGGTCGGGCTGGTCTGCTGGAAGCCCGCGACGGCTGAACGGACGACGTAGGGGAGGCGGCGGATCGCGTAGGCGAGCACCAGGATGAAGATCGGATTCCCGTTCGGGACGAGCGCGTGGAAAATTTCTCCCTCGGACGAAAGCGCGAGGTAACCGAAGGCGAGGACGAGTCCTGGCACCGCTAGCGGTAGCATGGCGATCGCATCGAGTGCGCCACGGCCGGGGATTTTTGTGCGGACGACGACGTAGGCGATGGCGACGCCTAGGATGATGTCGATGAGGGTCGAGAGGCTGGCGTATTTGAGCGAGTTGGCAATCGATGGGACGGTCAGTTCATGGCCGAGCGCATCACTGTAGTGTTGGAGGGTGAGGTCTGAAGGGAATACCGTCTGATACCAGTCGCCAGCGACCGACATGAAGATGACCCCGAAGTGCGGGACGACGGCGAGGCCGGTGATGATGACGAACATCGCGGTGCAACCGATCGCCTGCCACCTCGGTAGCGTCTTCGGCTGGCTCGCCATGCTGGCGCGGCCGGAGGTGGTGAAGGTGTTGCGGCCGAAGAAAAACTTACTGATCGAGTAGAGCACGACCGATACGAGCAACATGACAGCGACGAGCGCGTAGGGGAGTGGGTTGCCGCTGAGTTCCTTCAGGCCATCGAAAATCTGCACGGAGGTGACTCGGTGGAAGTCGAAGATCAGCGGGACGCCCAGCTCGGTAAACGACCAGATGAAGACGATGGTTGCGCCGGCGAAGACCCCAGGCATCATCAGCGGGAAGGTGATCCGCCAGAAACGCCGCACCGCGGTGCAGCCGAGGTCCTGCGCGGCCTCCTCCATCGCCGGGTCGAGGTTGGCGAGGGCTGCGGTGATGTTGAGGTAGATGATCGGGTAGAGATGCAGGGCATTCATGAGGATGATGCCCCAGAAACGGTTCTCGCCCAGCCAGTCGTGTGGTGCCTCCATGTCCATCAGCCCAAGCTTGGAGAGGAAGGCGTTGAGGGCACCTTGCTGACCGAGGATTTGTTTGATGCCGATCGCGCCGACGAAGGGTGGGAGGATGAGCGGGATTAGGATGAGCGAGGAGAGGATCGTCTTGCCCGGGAACAGGAAACGGTTGGCGACCAGCGCGAGCGGCAGCGCGATGACCATGCACAGGAAGGTCGACCAGACCCCGATGAGAAGGGCGTTCATCAGCCCCTCCATGTAGAGGGGGTTGCCGAAGATATGGAGGACGTAGCTCAGGGTGAAAGATCCATCGCTCACGAACGCCCCCTTTAGCGTGTGGAAAATCGGCAGGACGAAGAAGACGGCGAAGAACAAGGCCGTCATGGCGAAGATCGTGTAGGCGAGGTTGCGGCTCATCGTCTGACTCTTCGGTGGTTACTCGCCACGCAGCGCTTGCTCTCGGGCACGTGCGTAGTTGTTTTTGAAGTGTTGGCTGAGACGCTGGGCGTCGTTGATCATCATCATTTTGTCAGGATTACTGATCGTCGGCCGGATGCTGGTGAGCGCCGAATTGTAATCCACGAGCGTGACGTTGTGGAAGGTGTTCGTCGCCCTTTCGGGGAATCCGGTCTTGTTCAGGATTGACCAGGTCTCCTGCAACTCGTGGTGGATGTCGAGGCACATCACTTGGACAATGAAGCGCATGGCGCCAAAGCGCGGTCCCGTCCAGGCGCCGACGTATTCGAATTGGTCGCCTTTATCAAATGGGAGCGCGTCCGGATCCGAAAAATACTCTAGGTGTTCTGCGGTGTACATGTCCTTGCGCACCGGGAGCCGCCGGAGGGCAGCTTTTTCAGGCCCACCCGGAGTGCCGACCTTGTAGTTCCAGAGCTTCTGGCCTTGCTTCGAGAGGACGAACTCGATGAATAGCTGCGACGCCTCCTTGTCGGCGCCGCGGAACATCGCGATAGGGTCGACGCCCATCGAGGTGCCACGTTCTGGGATGACGAATTCGACACGTGAGGTGCCGTCCGGTTTCTTTAGCAGTTCGTTGTAGGTGCGGCCGTAGAAGTCGATGCACATACCGGCAGCAGCATCTCCCTGGGCGACATCGAGCGGAATCTTGGTCGCGGAGTCGGTGAAGTAGCGAGCGTTGGCACAGATGTCCTGGATCAGGTTGAGACCGTTCTTCCAACCCAGCTCCCGGGCAGCGCGTTGCAATTTCGAGCGGTCGTCCTCGTCGGCACCCTCGGGGAATTCGATCGCGTCGAGCGCCTGGCGGATCTTCTGCTGGATCAACATCTCGAAAGCTTTAGTGACCGACCCGCTCTTGGTCGGATCCGCGATGGCGATGCTGCGGAAGTAGCGTGGGTCACCGAGGTCGTCCCAGGTGTGCGGCCACTTGAGTTCGCGATGCTCGGACTTGAGTCTGACGGTTTCGGGGTTGTAGCAGATGCCGAAGGATGAGATGCACGAACCGATCCAGCGGTGCTGGGAATCGTAGTAGGGTTCGCCGGAAAACTCCTTCGGGATGATCTCTTCCTTTGCCCACTCGGGGTGCTTCTCGAAGACCCCCGAATCGACCAGGTAACCGCGCGTGGCGAACTGTTGAAATGGGTAGGCGCCGCCGCCGAAGAAAATATCGATGCCAATCCCGACATCGGACTCGAGGAAGGTGCGTCGCGCGAGTTGCTCGGGGGACTCGTCGGCCTTGTCCTCGGGGAGCTTGAGTCGCTTGTTGCTAAAGCTGTCGCCGATGAGGGAGTCGCTCCACTCGTTGCCAAGCTTCTTCCGCCAGTGGAGTTTGAAGGCGCTGCGGTAGAGGGAGGATACGTAGCGCTCGATCTCCGAGGTGCCGACGCCGGGCGTGCGCCAGTCGACGTGCGCCTTCTTCCCATACTTGTCCTGGACGTACTTGGTGAAGCCTTTCGCGAACTCGTAGCGGATCGTTTCACTGTGCGGCGTGACGATGACGACGGTGACGTCCGCGTCTGCAGAGCTGCTGGTGTCGCGTGGCCGGAGGATGAACGGTGCCGCAAGCGTGGCGATCAGCGCGGCGGCGATGATGTAGAATTTGGTCATCCGTTAGTGTCTGAGAATGACGACATCTTTAGGCTCCACGGCCGCATAGAGCAGATCCTCACCGTTCTCGCGGAGTTCGGAAGGATTGAGTTCGGAGATGCGGATGTTGCTGCCGTCCTCAGTCTTGATCTGATACTGCGCCACTTCGCCGAGATAGGTCGCCTCTACGATCGTCCCTGCGACGGTGTTCAGCGGTGGGTTCTCGCTAGTTATCGTGAGCGCTTCCGGGCGGATCGATAGGGTTGCTGACTGGCCCTTTTGGGGCGTCCAGCTGGGATCCGCAAGGCGCCCGCAGAACTGGCCGTGGGCGGTGTCGACGACCCAGTGGTTCTCCTGCTCGCCAGCATTTTTGAGTTTGCAGTCGATGAAATTAGTTTCGCCAATAAAGTCCGCGACGTTTTTGGTGTGGGGCGAGCGGAACACCTCCTGTGGTGTTCCGACCTGCGCGATCCGCCCGGCTTCTAGAATGGCCATGCGGTCGGCGATCGAGAGCGCCTCCTTCTGATCGTGCGTGACATAGATCGCAGTGAGTTTGAACTCCTTGCAGATCCGCCGGATCTCGGTGCGCATCTCATGGCGGAGTTTGGCATCGAGGTTCGAGAGTGGCTCGTCGAGTAATAGGCACTG
>JBLHKE010000776.1:0-3701 GCA_047619485.1 Verrucomicrobiales bacterium
TGATCCCAGCCACGGTGGAACAGCTGCACGAAGCGCACATCGCGCTCGACCATGCGCCGCGCGAGCAGGCAGTTGCGCGCGAAAGAACCGCTCTTATTCACCTCGGGGCCATACATCTCCATGATATACTCGGGCTCCTGCGAGAGGTCGGTCAACTCCGGCACCGACATCTGCATGCGGAACGCCATCTCCTGCTGGGCGATGGTCGTGCTGATCTCTGGGTCGCCGATCTCTGCCTCATGCTCGCGGTTCAATCCGGTGACGAGGTCGAGCATCTTCTTGCGGCCCTCACGGCTCACCCCAGCCGGGTTGGAGAGGAACAGGACGGGGTCGCCCGAAGGTTGGAACGACACCCCCTGGTGTTTGGAAGGCAGAAAGCCGGAACCCCAAAGGCGGCTGTAGAGAGCCTGCACATTGCCGGTGCCGCCGGTCCAGAAGGCTGAATTGAGCACGATGAAGTCGGGCAGGTTCTCGTTCATACGCCCGAGCCCGTAGCTCAACCAAGAACCGAGGCTTGCCTTGCCGGCGATCTCTGACCCGGTGCAGAACAAGGTCTTGGCAGGGTCGTGGTTGATCGCATCGGTATGCGTCGACTTGATAATGCAGAGGTCGTCCACCACTTCTCCGAGGTGCGGCAGCAACTCGCTCATGAAGATGCCGTTCTTGCCCTTGCGCGCGAACTCGAACATCGATGGCGCGACCAGCTGCGCCTTGCCTTTGGTCATCGCCGTGACGCGCTGCCCCATGCTGACGCTCGGCGGCAGCGGTTGCTTGAACTTCTTATGCAGGTTCGGCTTGTAATCGAACAGGTCGATCTGACTCGGCGCGCCTGCCATGAAGAGAAAGATGACGCGCTTCGCCTTGGCCGGGAAGTGCAGGCCTTTCGCGGGGGCGGCCTTGGCGGCGTTGCCGAACAGTGTGCCGAAGGCGGCCGCGCCGGCACCCATGGCACCGTTGCGCAGGAACTGTCGACGGTTTTGTAGATCGTTGTATCGTTGCAGCGGGTCCATGGATTATTCGCGGGTTTTGACGGAGTCGAGGTTGAAGAGCGTGTGCACCACCATCGTCCACGCGGCACGGCTGAGGCTGTCGGCCGGGTCGTCGGCTTCCCAGATATCGGCAGCCTCTTTCGGGTGCACCTTGTAGTGATCCTCGAAACCCTTCAGCGAATCCTCCAGCAGACGCAAGGTCGCCCCGTCCAAGTTCTTCGAGGTGATCGTCTCGTAGGCGAGCCGCAGTCGCGATGGCGTATCACAGTGCACGCGGTCGTTGAACAACTGGTTCACCAGGTGCTTCGAAGCGGTGAAAAACTGCTCCTCGTTCATCAGCAGCAGCGCCTGCAATGGTGTGTTGGTGCGCTCGCGGCGGGCGATGCAGGAGTCGCGGTTCGGAGCGTCGAAAATCGACATCTGCGGCGGCGGTAGGCCGCGCTTCCAGAAGGTGTAGATGCTACGGCGGTAGATCTGGTCACCGCTGTCGGGCTTGTATTCGCGCGGGTAGGAGTACGGCATCGCCACGATCTTCCACAAGCCCTCGGGCTGCGGCGGCTTGACGCTCCTACCATGCATCTCCGGGTTGAGCATGCCGCTGGCGGCGAGGATCTGATCGCGGATCATCTCGGAGTCGAGGCGGAAGCGCGAGCCGCGCGACAGCAGGCGGTTCTCCGGGTCGTTGATAAATTCCTCGCGCGCGGCGGTCGACGATTGCCGGTAGGTCTTCGAGAGAACGATGCCGCGGACGAGCGCCTTCACGTCCCATCCGGACTCGACGAAGCTCAGCGTGAGATGATCGAGCAACTTCGGGTGGCTCGGCCACTCGCCCTGGGCGCCGAAGTCCTCGGACGTCTTCACCAAGCCGACGCCGAAAAATTGCTGCCAGAATCGGTTCACCGCCACCCGTGCGGTCAGCGGATTGCTCGACTCGACCAGCCACTTGGCCAGGTCCATCCGCGTCTTAAGATCCCCCTCGCTCTTCAGTGGCGGCAAAAATCCCGGCGTGCCGCGCTCGACTTGCTCGCCCGGGTTGTCATAGGCGCCGCGCAGGAGAATGTGTGCCGGGCGCGGCTCGGCGCGCTCTTTCATCACCAGCGCCGCACGCATCGACAAGCGGATCTTTGCGCGCTGGTCTTCGAGTTTTTTCTTCTCCGGCTTGGAAACCTTATCACCGAGCGCAACGAGCTTCTCGTCGATCGCTTTGAGGGCGAGTTCTTCATCAGGCGTCGGCAGGTTGATGTAGGGTGGTTGGAGGCCGCGATTGAAGTCCGGCGTGCCGCGCCTGCCCGTCTCTGGCTGGCCATCGAAGTTGTTGAAGAAGGCATACATCTGGAAAAAATCCTTCTGCGTGATCGGGTCGAATTTGTGATCATGACAGACCGCACATTGCAGGGTCAGCCCCATGAAGGCAGTGCCAACCGAAGAGACGCGATCGATCACGTTCTTGGTAAAACTCTCCTCGGGCAGCGCAGTACCTGCGTCGATGATCAGGTGCAGTCGGTTGAACCCGGAGGCGATCAGCTGGTCGGTCGTCGGGTCTGCATGCAAGTCGCCAGCCACTTGGTCGACGACGAACTGGTCGAAGCTCAAGTTTTCATTGAACGAGCGGATGACCCAATCGCGGTACGGCGTCATGTCGCGGTAGTGGTCGTGGTGCATGCCATTGGTGTCCGCGAAGCGCACCAGGTCGAGCCAGTACTTCGCCATGTGCTCGCCGTATTGGTCTTTCGCCAACAGGCGATCGACTAGTTTCTTGTAGGCATCCTCAGAACGGTCTGCGACGAAGGCATCGATCTCCCCAACCGTCGGTGGGAGCCCGGTGATATCGAAGCTGACGCGCCGGATCAAGGTGCGCTTGTCAGCCTCTACCTTCGGAGATGCCCCCTGCCCCTCGAGGCTCGCCAGCACGAAGCTATCGATCGCCTGGTCGCTCCACTGCGCGTCCTTCAAAGCTGGCAGCTCATGTTTCTTAGCTGGGAGAAAAGCCCAGAAATCTTCGTAGTCTGCGCCGTCCATAACCCACTGCTTGAGCAACTCCCGCTCCTTGGGCGTCAGGGCCTCTACGTGCGAATCCGATGGTGGCATCACGTCGTCAGCATCGTCCGTCGTGATGCGGTACCAAATCTCGCTATCCTCGAGATCACCTGGCTTGATCGCTGATCCGTAGGCACCGTGCTTGCCGTCGGCGCGGTCGAGGCGCAGTTTTCCTTTGCGACCATGCTCGTCCGGCCCGTGGCATTGGAAACACTTGTTTGACAGAATCGGGCGGATGTCTTTGTTGAATTCGACCTTGGAAGTCGCGCCGCTAAGCGCGGTCAGCGAACTCCAGATGAAGATGAGAAAAGTCGGACGTATCATTATCCAAAGATACTCCCAACGACGGGAAAATTGGAGTGCCAATCCTGCCGCTCAACCAGCGTCAGCCACCAATGACTCAAAAAACGCCTAATCGTCCGATCAGTAGCAGCGCTCCAGCCAGCCTGGAGCTGGCTCAAATATCATACCTATGGATGGCGAAATCTTACTCCACCTAGTTCGCATACAGGCGCCCGGCGGGCTTCGGCTTCTTCTCATCGGCAAAGGCCTTCTGCCACAAGATCGGCATCGGCATCAACTCCAGCAACGAAACCCACTCCCAGATCAAATAGCAAGACTGTTCAAAGTGGTGCGGAATGGGTGCTGAACCCCAGACGCAAATCGGGGCTGCCC
>JBLHKE010000777.1:0-3699 GCA_047619485.1 Verrucomicrobiales bacterium
TTCGTCCGCCGCCACGACCACGGCTAGCCAGGCAGCCTGAACTACATTGAGCAGTTCAGCTCGAACCTGGCGACATTCCACGACAGCACGGACGTATCCCACCCGTCCACCGCATTGCACAAGCAAATTCCTCGAACTAATCTCCACCATGCGCCTGCTCCCTATTCTCTATCTCACCTCCTCGATCCTGATCCTCGACCCATCTCTCTGAGCCGCAGAGAACTGGCCTGGCTGGCGCGGTCCGCGGGGCGACGGCAGCACGGAAACTGACCAGCGTATCCCGACAACTTGGAGCATGCCGAAAGACGTGGTCTGGAAAACGCCGCTACCAGGGAAGGGACATGCTTCACCGATCATCTGGAAAGATAGGATTTTCACCGTCGCTGCGCTTGAGGGCAGCCAAGAGCGTGTGCTGATTTCCATCGACCGCCCGAGCGGGAAAATCCTCTGGCAGAAGACCGTTCTGAAATCGCCAGTCGAGCGGATCCACAAACTAAACAGCCTCGCCTCCAGCACGCCGGTCACCGATGGCGAGGCCTACCTCGTAGCGCTCGACCGGACGAACGGAAAAACCATTTGGAAGACACCGCGGCCAAACAAGACCCGCAGCTACTGCACGCCAATCATCCGCCAGATCGACGGGCGCACGCAGATGATCCTCTCCGGGAGCAAATCGGTGGCCAGCTACGATCCTGATTCCGGCAAGCAACACTGGATCATCGACGGACCAACCGAGCAGTTTGTCGCCTCACTTGTCTACAACGGCGAACTCTTGTTCATGACCTGCGGTTTCCCCGAACGCCACATGCTAGCGATCAAGCCGGACGGAAAAGGCAACGTAACCGATCCTCATGTCGTCTGGCGCGAGACCCGCAACGCTTCCTATGTTCCCTCGCCGGTCGCGATCAGGGATTATTTCTTGGTGGTGTCGGACAGTGGCCGGGCGAGCTGCTTCGAGGCAAAGGAGGGCGATCTGATGTGGAACGAGCGCCTACCACGGCGGCACAGCGCATCCGCGATTGCCGCCAATGGCCTAGCATATTTCCTTTCAGACCAGGGAATCATGAGCGTCATCCGGCCAGGAGAAGATTTCGATCTGGTCGCCCAGAGCGAGCTCGGCGTAGAGTGCAACGCATCGCCCTTAGTCTTCGACGGGAAATTCTACATCCGCGGCGACAAGCACCTGTTCTGCATCGGAGCAACCGTAGGATGGGTCTCCGACCCGTCCGTCCAAAAATTCACCATGAACTACCTCCTCCCAACAGCTATCACCCTCGTCTGCGCGATCTCGGCATTCTCTGCAGACCTCCCCCGCAGCGAACCCGAGGCCGAAGGCGTATCCTCCGCTCAACTGCTGGATTTAGTCGATACTCTCGACCGAAAAATCGATGGCATGCACAGCGTGATGGTCCTGCGCCACGGAAGCGTCATCGCCGAAGGATGGTGGGCGCCGTATGCGTCCGAGCACAACCACGTGCTCTATTCTCTGAGCAAGAGCTTCACCTCGACCGCAGTCGGATTCGCCGTCGCTGAGGGGAAACTGGACATCTTTGATCCGGTCTTGAAATTCTTCCCCGAAGATGCGCCCGCTGATCCGAGTGGGAATCTGAAGGCGATGCGGGTGCGCGACCTGTTGACGATGTCGACCGGGCATCAGGATGAGCCTCCGACGTCCCCCGACAAGATGTCGACCCGATCCTTTCTGGCGCATCCCGTCCCGCACAAACCTGGGACGCATTTTAGATACAACACAGCGGCGACTTTCATGCAGTCGGCGATCGTGCAAAAAGTGACCGGTCAGACGGTGCTCGATTACTTGAAGCCACGCCTGTTCGAGCCACTTGGGATCGCCGACCCAAAGTGGGATACGAACATTGAGGGCATCTCGCTGGGCGGCTATGGACTGCGAGTGAAGACCGAAGACATCGCGAAGCTCGGCCAACTCTATTTGCAAAAAGGAAAATGGAACGGCAAGCAGTTGCTCTCAGAAAAATGGGTCGAGATGGCGACTTCGCGGCAGATGTCCAACGGAAGCAACCCGGACGGCGATTGGGATCAGGGCTACGGATTCCAGTTCTGGCGCTGCCGGCACAACGGCTATCGTGGCGATGGCGCATTCGGTCAGTACTGCGTGGTGATGCCAGACGAGGACATGGTGGTGGCGATCACCAGCGGCGTGAACAACATGGGCGCAATTCTCGATGTCATCTGGGACAAACTCTTGCCCGCGGCCGGCAAGGAAGAATTGGCGACGGATGCGGACGGGCTGGCGGTGCTGCGCAAGCGTTTAGCGGGACTCGCGTTGCCATACGCGAGCGGAATACCCGCCTCGAAGTCAGCAGGAAATTTCATCAAGCAGAGCTTCCAGTTCCCTGCCAATAAACAGGGCCTGGAATCATTGCAACTGGTGCCTGCGGATGATGGCAAAAGCTTGCGACTAGTCACCAAGATCGGCGGTGTCGAGAGTTCCCTCCTCTGTGGCTACGGAAAATGGTCGACTGGCCGGGTCGAATTCACCGCCGGTCACCTCGCCAATTTCCCAAACGAACCGATCGCTAGCAGTTTCGCTTGGGAGCACGACAACACCTGCGTCATCAAGCAGTTCGCTTTCGAGACGCCCTTCAGCGCGACTTTGAAACTCACATTTTCAAACGATCAGGTGACCTTAGAGCGAACTAGCAACGTCGCCTTTGGTTCAACGAAATGGACAACGCTTGTGGGAACTCGAAAATAGGCCGATGAAGATCCCAATAATGTTTTTCCGCACTGCCATTGCCAGGCCCTTCCTCGCCGTGACTTTGGTCGTCGGCATCACCACATCACTTCCCGCCGCCGAGGACTGGGGAGCCTATGCCATCGTGCCGGCCAGCGCGCCAGCCCTAGTGCTTGAAGCCGTCGATGCCGGGAGCGCTCAAGGAACGATCGTGTCGATCGGCAAGCCAGCCGACGCGCCACATCAGAAATGGATGCTGACGTCACTGGCCGACGATCAATTCTCCGTCCGCCCAACGCACGCACCTGAACTCGTTCTGACCGCTCAAAAGGGCGGGATGAACAACGGCGCGCGCATCGTGCTGGAGAAGGATGGTGGTCACCCTTGGCAACGTTGGGCGCTCACCCGGCATGAAAACGGCAGCTACAGTCTCCTGCCACCGCACGCGCCGGGCATGGGGCTGGATCACTTCGGCGGCAAACGGGAACCGGGTGCCAGAATCGATCTCTGGCAATACCGCGACACCGACCGGCATCTGCAGTGGTTGATCAAACCACTGGCGGGCTCGGGCGTCGAGGCGGTGACAGAGGCGGAACCCAAGGGCTACGAACCGCCAGCGATCGCGCCCGAGGAGATTAAGGAGGGCGTGGTCAAGCAGTTTAAATTTACCCAGAGCAAGATCTTCCCCGGCACCGTGCGCGACGTGTGGGTGTTCATACCCGCGCAGCACGACGGGTCAAAACCGGCCTGTGTCTATGTGAAAACCGACGGCTTCAATCCTCGCGAGAAGACGCTGATGGAGACAATGATTGCCACGGGGGAAATGCCGGTGACGGTCGGTGTGTTCGTGCGTCCCGGTATACTTCCCGCGCCGATGGCGGGCACGCTCGGGCGACGCAATCGCGACTTCGAATACGACGCCGTAGACGACAACAAGGCGCGCTTCCTCGTCGAGGAGCTACTTCCATTTGTCGCGAAGGAATACC
>JBLHKE010000778.1:0-3695 GCA_047619485.1 Verrucomicrobiales bacterium
TTCGCTGCGGGTGGGAGAGGAAAGTATCCCGCTGGCCAACCAGTGGCGCTTCGCCCCCGGCGCGTCATTGGCCGTCCTCAACAAGGTCGTGGAAAAGACGAACCCTGCGGCGCCGGGATCCGCTACCAGGGTGACGAAATTCACCGATGGTTTCGTTTTGCAAGAAGGCGATGTTCTCGCCTTCCTCGGCGGATCAGTGATGGTGAAGCAGATCGATTCTGGCGCCCTAGAAACTTATCTCACCCGTGCGGCCGGCGAGCGGAGCGTCTATTTCCGCGACATCTCTTGGCAGGCGGACACGGTCTATCGCCAGCAGCGTCCGCGCAATTTCGGCACCCACGCCGAGATGCTCGATCGGATCGGCGCCACGGTATGCGTGGCCGCTTTCGGACAAGTCGAAGCCATGGACGGTGTGCAGCGCTTGGCGGAGTTCATCAGCGCCTACGAAAAGTTGCTCGAAGAAGCTGTTCGGCCGCGCACCGAGAAGATCGTTCTGATCACGCCATTCCCCTTCACTCGCGCGGAGGGAAACCCACACCTGCCAGATCTGACGGTGCACAACGCTTCCATCAAAGCCTACGCGCAAGCGATCGTGAAGCTCGCGAAGCGCCGTGGTTGGATCGCGGTGGACCTGAGCGGGCTCGATGCGAGCGGGTTGACCATCGACGGCTTGCAACTCACCCCGACGGGCCACGAGCGTTGGGCGTCGCTGGTCACCGAGCAGTTCACCGGCGAACCGGCGCCGGTACTGTCGACCGGTTGGGATGAAGTCCGGGAACAAATCGGGCAGAAGAACTTCCTCTGGCGACGCCACTGGCGGCCGACCAACTGGGCCTTCCTCTATGGCAACCGCCAGACGCAGCCCAGCAGCAAAGACCATCGACCCGGCAAACCTCGCTGGTTCCCGATCGAGGTCGACGCCATCATCCCGCGCATCGAAGCCGCGGAAGCCCGAATTTTTGAACTGAGAAAGAACGTCAAATGATGCGACCATCGTTAACCAATCTGATCGCTGGAGGGCTGTTGTGGTCCGGACTGTCTTTTTACGCCGTTGGGCAGAATCCCTTGTCCGTCGCCCCACCGGAGAAAGACAATTCGGTCGCGGCCGAACTGAAGTCATTCGAGCTCGCATCGGGATACGAGGCCAACCTGTTCGCCGACGAGACGGACGGGATTGCGAACCCGGTGTGCATGAGTTGGGACGCGGCCGGACGGCTGTGGGTGCTTTGCACTTGGGTTTACCCTCAGGCCGTCCCCACTGATCCGCCGGACGACAAGTTGCTGATCTTGGAAGATACCGACGCAGACGGACGCGCCGACAAGACGACGGTGTTCGCCAGAGGGCTCAACATGCCGACCGGGTTCGCGATCGGCGACGGCGGGGCCTACGTCGGCGAGGGCAACGACCTGCTACACCTCGCAGACACCAACGGCGACGACGAGGCCGATACCCGCAGTGTGTTGCTCACCGGCTTCGGCACTGGCGACACCCACCAGAACATCAACTCCTTCACCTGGAGCCCGGGCGGCGAATTGTTGTTCTGTCAGGGGCTGCACGCCTTCTCGCGCGTCGAGACGCCGTGGGGCATCAGCCGGCTCGACGAGCACGGCTCGTGGCGGCTGCGCCCGAAACGCCTCCAGCTCCACGCCCACCGGCGCACCAGCGGCGGCGGCAACCCCTGGGGGATCGCCTTTGGCCACTGGGGCGAGCCCTTCATCAAGAGCAACGGCACGGAAGTCTCGGAGCTGTTGCCGGGCATGGTGCAGACCGAGTTCATCGGCAGCCAATGGGGCGGCGAGATGAACATCGGTAAGACGCAGATCAAATCGATGATCATCGAGTTCGCCGAGTCACCGCATCTTCCGGACGATATCCAGGGCGATATGCTGATCGCTGGCTACTTCGGACACATCATCGACCGCCTCGGCTGGTCGGTCGATGGCTCCGGCCACCGCCTCGCCAACAAACCGCCGCTTTTGAAGACACCCCACCGCGCATTCAGGCCGGTCGATATCCGCATCGGTCCCGATGGCGCGATCTACATCGCCGACTGGATGAACCCGATTATCGGACACTACCAGGCGTCGTTCAGGCACCCCGACCGCGACAAGACGCACGGTCGCGTGTGGCGCATCACCGCCAAGGATCGTCCGCTCACCAAAGCGCCCGATTTTTCAAACATGGGCGCGTCAGAGTTGTGCGAGCACTTGAAATCGGACTGGCGCTACCAGCGTTACCAAGCAAAACGCCGCCTCTCCGACCTTCCCGCAAAGCAGGTCATCCCCGCGCTCGAGGCGTGGGTCGCAAAGCTCGATCCGAACAGCCCGGATACCGAACATCACCGGTTCGAAGCCCTCGGCGTGTTTGAATCGCATGAGGTCGTCAACCGCCCGCTGCTCGAAACGCTCTTGGCCGCCAATGACTACCGCGCCCGTGCCTACGCGACGCGCGTCGTCGGGCGCTGGAGCGATCGCCTACAGGCACCGCTCGAGTTGCTCGACCGCAGCGTCAACGACGAAAATGCCCGTGTGCGCCTGGAGGCCATTGTGGCCTGCAGCGACATCCACAGCGCCGTGGCCATGGTGGTCGCGGCCAAAGCCACCGACAAGCCGATGGACCGCTTCACCGATCATGCGTTGAGCCAGACCGCGCACGCGCTGGCGCCGCATTGGCTGCCCGCCCTGAAGGATGGCAAAATCCAGTTCGAGCGCCCGGCAAACCTGACCTTCGTGCTGCGCGCCTATGGCGGCAAAGACGTCGTCGCACAGGTCCGCGGGCTGCTCGGCGGCGATGATTTGAATCCCGCCGCGTCCACCAGCCTGATGACCCTGCTGGTCGAGATCGGCACCCCAGGCGATCTGCGCTGGGTGCTAGACCGCGCGGCGGACAAGCCGCCGGTGCTCGACGCGCTTGTCGGAGCCAACCAGGTTCGAGGAGTCAAGCCAGCCGGCGATCTGGTCGGGCCATTGGAACAAATGTTAGTGAGTGAGAACGCGGACGTCCGCGCGCACGCCATCCGCCTGGCCGGAGAGTGGGGGACTAGCGCATTGAAAGATCGGGTCGGGAAGGTTCTCTCCGACGCCGATGCCCCCGCCAAACTGCGCGCGGCGGCGGTCGAATCTCTCGGACAGCTTCGCGGCAAGGATGCCCTCGATGCGATCTCCAAAGCCGTCGGCGATCCCGCGCCCGAGATCCAACAGGCGGCGTTGCGGGCGCTTTGTGAAATCGACCTGCCCAAGGCGGCGCAGCAGGCTAGCGCTCTGTTGCGCAAGGCCACCAACGATGCCCAGACGCGCCTGCTCGTCACCCCGTTCTTGGGTCAAAAGGGCGGTGCGGCAGCGCTGGCGGGCGCCTTGGGGACGGCTCCGATCAGCCCGGAATTGGCGACCCGAGTGCGCGCCGTCCTAGGCGCGGCCGGCCGCTACGATCCAATGCTCGACCGCCTGCTCCGCGACGCCGCGGCGGCTGGTAGTGTCGGGATCCCCGAGCATAGCGAGGCCTATGTCCGCGCCTTGAGTTCCGAGGTGGAAGCCCGCGGCAACGCTGCCAACGGCGCCAAAGTCTACGCCTCCGCCGGTCTCAGTTGTGTCGCATGTCACAAGATGGGCGACGCCGGCGGCGTCCTCGGGCCCGAGCTGACCGCGGTCGGTGCGGGCGTGCCGGTCGAACTGCTCATCGAAGCGGTGCTGTGGCC
>JBLHKE010000779.1:0-3694 GCA_047619485.1 Verrucomicrobiales bacterium
CCAACTCAAATAGCCCGCTATCATCGCTGAAATCTGCCTTGGTGCTGGCTAAAATTCCTGCGCATCTTTGTATGACTTATTTCCTGACAACCCCTAAGTTCAGGTTCGAACAGCCACAGCCACAGCCACAGCCACAGCCACGCGACGCGACGCTAGCGTCGACGTTGCAGGCCGATCCCGATGGCAGCTGCTAGGAGCAAGCCGATCACTGAGGTTTCTGGGATCGTGAAGTTCTGGATGTAGGAGTCCGCCATCCGCTTGCCGAGCTCGATGTGCCCGTCCGAGGCGTAGTGCAACCCGTCTGGGAGCAGTGAGATGTCATCCGTCGTGGCGATTGTCGAGATGTAGCTGTTGGAGTCGGCGGCGGACTGAATGGCCGCGTTGACGTCGTCTTCCCAATCAGTCCCCATCGCCCAGCTGCCGGTCTCGTTCAATTTTCCGGCGATGAAATTCAGATCAGGTGTGCTGAGGTCAACACGCACCTGATCGAAAAAGCTCAGGAGGTTCGACTCGTAGGCGAGCGCCGGCAGCTCGTCCGAATCCGATTCGCCCTGATGCCAGAACATGCCCCTCAGCTCAACGCTCGCATGGGACAGTTGCAGCGTCGCCACCTGCGTGTTCACGTGCGTGATGAAATCGTCGTAGAGGTTGGTTAGGGTCTCGTTCCAGTCGGTGTGTAGATTGGAACCGCCCTGGGTAAATTTGATGATCGCGATCCCGCCGCCCAAGGCCGTGTCCAACTCGCGGCCGAGCGAAATCTCCCAGCCGTGGTAACCAGAATCGCTGCGCAGTGCTCCGAAGGCTCCAACGACGTCCGGGTTGGGATTATTCTCATAGTGGTAGCTGTAGGTGACTGGCGCGAAGTCCGGACCATAGTCAGCTTGGTTGACCGGCGTGGCGTTGTCGATCAAGGCACCACCCTCAGTATTCGACTGTCCCGCCATGATGAAGACCTGGATCGCCTTAGATTCAGGTGAAAAAAGGGACACCAATGCTACAGCCACACCCAAAATTCTATAGTTCATCTTTGCTTATTATTATTATTTCCTGATAATAATCAGAAAAAATTGGAAAGCTACTGGAATTTAAGAATTTCCGGAATCAGGGTTTTTAGAATTCCGTGGTAGGGCTAGTTCGACCTGTTATCCGTGGATAAGCACGGTGACTGCGATCCATGGGGCTTCGCCACGATGAAAAACGGCGTCCCAGAACCAGTCGGAGACATCGGTCCAAGACCCCTCGCCAAACTCTGCGGTGATCTGTTCCCGGACCTCGAGCATTTGTTCGCCGCGGGTCGCCTGATAGCAGCGCCAGCCGTCGCGCAGTTTCTGTTCACCAATCCGAAATCCAGCCGCTGTCAAGCAGGTCGCGCTGCTGTGCAGTCGCCGCGTCGGGCGATCGACACGACGCAGGATCACCTGGCGGCCGTCGGGCGATTTGAAAACACCGATTGCGCCAGGGAACGAAGCGGCGAACGCCTGCTCGGTGTCGCTGAGCGGGACTTGCTCGATCGAGAGTCCCTCGAACTCGCTCGGCCAATCGGTGCTCGGGGGTGGGCGAGAATCGGGATCGTCCCCACGGAGATTGATCAGGCCAATGGCGATGCCGATCGAGAGGAGGGAGAGATGGAGTCTCATGAATTAGTTGGCAATGGGTAGAGTGTTAGTCTGCGGGCCGCGGTTGCCAAGAGCGTGACAGCGATTGCAAAGCAGGCCGCACCGATGACCTCGTGGGTCCAATGCGGGAGCGAGACGATCCCGGCTTCTGGGAAAAACAGAAGACTCGCGCGCAGTGCATTGACTAGCACCGCGAGCAGGCAGGCGACAACGCTGAGCCCGATCGTCGGTAGCCAGGCGAGTCGGAATTTTCCCGCTAGTGCTGCTGCGAGAAAGGCGCTCGCCCACAGCATCCGCACGCCGCTGCAGGGAGGGTCGACACCGATCACCGTGCCGTCGTAGATCAACTGCGCGCCCTCGCGCACGACATCGATGCTCGCTACTTTCAATAGGGAGGTGGCGACCTCGGCGGCGAATAGCCGCAGTGGAAACCCGAGGTAGAACTGCAGCGAGGCCATCACTGGCAGCGACAACCCTAACAAGACCACCACCGCCGGGATGCGCCACAGCCCGAACCATGCGACCATGGCCCCGAGCGCCGGGATGGCGCGCAGCAGCGGTGGAAATTCTAGCCAGGCGAGCCACCCGTAGGTACCCAACATCACTAGGCCGACGAATCTGGCGCGCTTGTCTACTTCCAATCTCGCTCGTGCGTTCCACCCGAAGTAGCAGGCGGCGGCCAGAGCCACGAGCCCGAGCGGTTCGTCGCTGCCGTCTCCCATCCGCCGCAGATACCAAGTCAGCAACGGCCAGAGCGCGAATGAGAACGCAACGATGACCGTTGCTCTCTCGATTCTCTCTCTGCTCATCGTCTGCGCCCTCCCCACAGTGTCAGCAGGGTAATCAATAGCACCGAGGTCGAGCCCGGCTCCGGCACCGACCCCCCTGAAAGCCAAGTGCTCTGTTTGCTTCCACCACCGATCGCCGAGGGTGACACGCCCTGGGGCAACGGCACCACCTGCTTCACCAGCTGCGCCTCGCCCTGAAACGGTCGCACCACTTCATCGACCGCGACGAACGAGGTGTAAGGCGTCATCAGCGAGTAGGTCAAGCCGAGGTTGGTCACCTCCTTGACCGCCTCGTCGTTCTTGGTCAGCTGCGCGTAGTCTGCCAGTGCGCGCACTCTCTCGCGTGCCCAGAGCGCATCGAGCCCGCCGGTTTTGGTGGCCTCGCCGAGGACGAACTCGCGGGAAAAAACTTCGCCACCACCGGTTTTGCCGCTCACTTTGATGCGGCCGCCCATCGCGTTATCGCCGGAGAACTTACCGGTCAGTGTCAGTGGTCGCGCCGCGAAGACATCCGGGATCGAGCGCGGCTCGGTGTCCAGGAGGCGGACGCCAAGTCCCTCGACTTGGATGTTTGTCAGCACCGGCGAGGCGATGTAGTCACGTAGTTTTTTTGCGACTGGTTTGGCCTCTGCCGGTTCAGTCACCACGAATGGTTCACCCATGCCGACGTGTGCCAGCCCGTCGATCAGGTGGCGGTTCACCGAGGAGCCGATGCCGAAGGCGAACAGGTTGGCGCGGCCGAGTTCCTTGCGCACTAGCTCGAAGGCATCCGCCTCCATCGAGATGAAGCCGTCGGTGATCACCAGGATCGAGCGCGAGCTATCGAGGCTGCCGGGCAGGGCGATCGACTGGCGCAGCGCCGAGACCAGCTGAGTGCCACCGCG
Source organism: Verrucomicrobiales bacterium (assembly GCA_047619485.1). Taxonomy (GTDB): domain Bacteria; phylum Verrucomicrobiota; class Verrucomicrobiia; order Verrucomicrobiales; family DEV007; genus JBLHKE01. The sequence goes on from JBLHKE010000779.1 coordinate 3,289, forward strand.
GCCGTTGCGGTTTTCGAGGAACCGGATACCGCGCTTGACGTTCGCCAAAGTTGCCGGCAGCGATTTTTCCGAAAGCACCGCGTTGCTCCCTGCGAAGGCGAGGAGGTTGAACGAGTCCTCTGGCCGCAGCCCGCCGATAAGATCACGGAACAATTCCTTCGCCAAGTTTAGCGGGAACCCGTTCATCGAACCCGACACATCGATGACGAAAATGTACTCGCGCGGCGGGATGTTCGTTGGCAACACCCGTTCGGGTGGTTGCACGTTGAGCAGGAAGAAATTCTCCTCGCCCTCGTCGAGCAGCAATCCCGAACTGATCTTCTGGTCTGCCAGTCGGTAGCGCACGATCACGTCACGGTTCGCTGCCTCGCCACCCTCCAGCGCGATCGTGGCCGAGTCCTTGCCG
>JBLHKE010000780.1:0-3689 GCA_047619485.1 Verrucomicrobiales bacterium
CGGTCAAAAAATGTCTTGGTAGTCGCATTGAAGATGCCTCCGATTTTTAACCAAATAGTCTATTTTCACTGCGACGAACCACTTGAAGGAGCGCTGCAAATGGCGATCGATGAGATGTTGCTGGCTGAGTCGGATCCCAATCAGGTTGTTCTCAGAGATTATACTTGGTCTGAGGAGACCAACTCGATCGGTTACTTTGGCTTTAGTCGAGAGGTTCCAAGCGATGAAGCAGATGCCAAGCCATTGGTGCGGCGGCCTACCGGCGGAGGGCTGGTCGCCCACGGGCACGGGCAAGATTTTACCTACTCAATTTTGATCGGGGCGGCCCAGGCTCGGCAGCTCCAATTGAGTCCGCCCGCATCCTACCGCGCGATTCACGGAATTTTGGCCCAAACCTTGGGTGCCTGCGGGATCGAAGCGACTCTCGCGAGCGACGGGGAGTTAGGGCAGACTGGTGGTGCCTGCTTCGTCAACCCGGTCGGGGATGACCTGATGTCCGAGGGGCACAAACTTGCGGGTGCAGGGCAAAAACGCAGTCGTGGAACAATTCTTCACCAGGGGAGTGTGCAGCCGGTCGAGCTGCCCAACACGTTTGGTTTGGCCTTTGCTGAGCAGCTAGCAGAACACGCACAAGTTGAGGAGCTCAGCTCAGGGATGTTGGCAAAAGCCGAGGCGCTCGCGGAGAAAAAATACCGCCAAGCGGTTTGGACACACCGCCGCTAGGCCAGTGCCCGACGGGCTCTTAAGAGCCTGTCGAGCTTAGAGGATTCGAGCAGAACGTTTTAGAATTCCGATCCAGATCCGCTTGCTGGGGAAGATTTGAATAGATTCAATGACGATTCAGTGGGCCGATCTGGGCGGATTATAAAATGATTCTTGCCGGATCGGGTAAGTCCGACGGGCTCTTAATTCTCCGGGCTTCGATTGCAAATCGAAGCGAGTGCACTGGATCGAGGGAGCCATTCACAATTTTCACTTGCGCCCTTTGAAAGACGACCTACCATATGGGGAATTAGTGCTTTTGAAAAAGCCTGCTTTACAGGCAGTTTTGGCTCTCTAGGATTAGCAGCCCAAGCGCAAACCCCATCTTTCATGCAGTCGTACAAACTCAACCACATCAGCCAGCTCGAATCGGAGGCGATCTACGTCCTCCGGGAAACGGCGGCGCAGTTCGAAAAACCAGTCTTATTGTTCTCTGGCGGCAAAGACTCGATCGTAATGGCGCATCTCGCTTACAAAGCGTTCCATCCGGCGAAGCTACCGTTCCAGTTGCTGCACGTCGACACGGGTCATAACTTTCCGGAGACGATCGAATTCCGCGATCGCTTCGTTGAAAAAATCGGTGCGAACCTCACGGTGGCACTGGTGCAGGATTCGATCGACCAGGGCAAGGTGGTGGAAGAGAAGGGTGTCAACGCGAGTCGCAACTCGTTGCAGACGGTGACGCTGCTCGATGCGCTCGAGGTTGGTCAGTATGACGCTGCGCTGGGTGGTGGTCGGCGCGATGAAGAAAAGGCGCGCGCCAAAGAACGCTTCTTTTCGCACCGTGATGAATTCGGGCAATGGGATCCGAAGAACCAGCGCCCGGAACTGTGGAACCTGTTCAACGGTCGCAAGCTGCATGGTGAACATTTTCGTGTCTTCCCACTCAGCAACTGGACGGAGATGGACATCTGGCAATACATCAAGTCGGAGCAGATCGATCTGCCGAACCTCTACTTTTCTCACCAGCGTGAAGTGGTCGGGCGCAACGGATCCTTCCTAGCCCTGACCGATTTCATTACGGTGCAGGAGGGCGAGAAAGTCGAGACCCGCACCGTCCGATTCCGCACCGTCGGCGATGCGACCTGCACCGGCGCCTTCGAGTCGTCTGCTGCCGATCTCGATGCGATCATCGGTGAAGTCGCCGCCGCGCGCCAGACCGAACGCGGCACCCGCTCCGACGACAAGCGCTCCGAGACTGCGATGGAAGACCGTAAAAAGGAGGGGTACTTTTAGGCGCTGCGCGCCTGTTAAAGGTGAAAGGTGAAAGGTGCCGGCTATTGAGAGTCTTGTGATGAAAGAGGGAAACAGTTTTGCAGAAAATTTTGAGGACTTGCGGGTTTGGCAAGAGGCTCGAGTGCAGGCGGTTGAAATCTACCAACGATTTGGGCTCGGCACTCCTTCCGAGCGCGACTTTGGGTTCCGGGATCAGATTCAGAGGGCGGCAGTTTCTGTGATGGACAATATCAGGGAGGGATTTGAGAAGAAGACTCCGAAGCATTTTGCACGCTTCCTCGACAACGCGAAGGGATCCTGCGGAGAGGTAAGAAGCATGCTCTACCTTGGAGAAGATCTAAGCGACATCGCCGCTGAGGAAACCAATAACCTTAGAGTCTCAGCCCGCGGCCTGTCCCGCGGCATCGAAGCTTTAGCCAGATCTCTGCGCAGCAGAGTCGACTAAACCTTTTACATTTTACCTTTAACTTTTCCACCCAAAAAAATGAGCGAAGCGAACGACTACCTAGACATGGACCTACTGCGGTTTACCACCGCCGGATCGGTCGATGACGGCAAGAGCACCTTGATCGGGCGATTGCTTTTTGATTCTAAGAATATCTTCGAGGATCAACTCGAGGCGATGGAGACATCGTCGAAGAAGCGTGGTGACGAGAACGTCAACCTCGCGTTGCTGACTGATGGCCTGAAGGCCGAGCGCGAGCAGGGGATCACCATCGATGTGGCCTACCGATATTTTGCGACGCCGAAGCGAAAGTTTATCATCGCGGACACGCCGGGGCACATCCAGTACACGCGCAACATGGTTACCGGCGCCTCGACCGCGAACCTCGCCATCGTCCTCGTCGACGCGCGCAAAGGGGTGATCGAGCAGACCTGCCGGCACGCGTTCATTGCCAACCTACTGCGTATCCAGCACGTGGTGGTGGCGATCAACAAGATGGATCTCGTCGATTACTCGCAGGACATCTACGAGGAGATCGTCTCGAAGTTCAAAGAGTTCGCCTCGCGCTTGGACAATCTCGTCGATGTCAGTTTCATCCCGATCTCGGCGCTGAAGGGCGACAACGTGGTCGACAAATCGACCCGCATGCCATGGTATGATGGGTCGACCTTGCTCTACCACTTGGAGAACGTCTACATCGGTGCCGATCACAACCACGTGCAGGCGCGCTTCCCGGTGCAGTGGGTGATCCGCCCGCACTCGGACGAGTACCATGACTTCCGTGGCTACGCCGGCCGGGTGGCTGGCGGTGTTTTCAAGCCGGGTGACGAGGTGATGGTGCAGCCCTCAGGTTTTACCACCAAGATCAAAACGATCCATACGTCGGATGGTGACCTGGAGGAGGCGTTCGCGCCGCTGTCCTGCACGATCACACTGGAGGACGAGATCGACATCAGCCGTGGTGACATGATCGTGAAAACCAACTCCCCACCGGAGAAAGGGCAGGACATTGAGGCGATGGTCTGTTGGTTCTCCGAGAAGAAGATGGTGCCGCATGGCAAGTACGTGATCCGCCACACCTCGAAGGATGCCAAGGCGATCGTGAAGGAGTTGAAGTACAAGGTGAACATCAACACGCTGCGCAAGGTCGAGGGCGACCACGAGTTTGGCCTGAATGAGATCGGTCGCATCCAGCTGCGCACCAGTGCGCCCCTGTTCTACGATTCCTATCGTCGCAACCGTGTCA
>JBLHKE010000781.1:0-3672 GCA_047619485.1 Verrucomicrobiales bacterium
TCTCGATTGGGGAGTCCTAGCCCCGCAGAAAGAGGCGCGCATACGCGAGTTGCTGACCCACCAGGAGGCGTTGCCAGGCGTGCTTGAGCTACTAGATGTGGCGGCGGAGGAAGGGATCGCGTGTGCGGTTGCATCGAGTTCCTCCCAGAGTTGGGTCGGCGGATGGTTGGCGAAGCTCGGACTGGAAAATCGGTTCCGAGTCGTGCGAACGCGCGATGACGTCGAGCGGATCAAGCCACACCCGGACCTGTTTCTAGCGGCCGCGGAAGCGCTCGAGGTGCTACCCGCAGAGGCGATTGTTTTCGAAGACTCCGAGAATGGGCTACGCGCAGCTCAGGCGGCCGGGATCAGATGTGTAGCGGTCCCTAACCAGATCACTGCAGGGGGAGATTTCGGCGACGCCGCCCTGCGCCTAGAGTCGCTTGCAGAGGTGACCCTCGAGCGCTTGCATGCGCTTTTTTAGGCTGTAATTGTGCAGGATATGAAAGCCCGACCGAACTTTGTTCTCGCCGGCAGCGCCCTCGCGCTGCTCCTTTCCTTGACTTCGTGTGGGAAGAAAGAAGTCGCCGAGGAACCCTCGGGTGGGGCGCAGTCCGCGCATGGCAAAATGTTAGAGGCTGCCCAGAAGACTGTCGATGAAGCCAACGCGCGCACCGAGCGGGTTGAGGAAGCCGCGGATCAGTAGTTGGCGCGACCTCGTCCTACGACAAGAAGTCGACGATCCGCGCTTTCGGGCGGCCGATGATTGCCTTCTTGCCCTTCACCAACACCGGGCGCTGTAGCAGCTGCTTGTGTTTCAGTAAAATCTCGATCACCGCCTCGGGCTTGCCAACGAAGTCTTCAGGCACGAGTTCGAGCTTCTTGAATTTCGAGTCTTTGCGCACTAGATCCTCGACCGGATCCTCCAGGCTCTCGACGATCTTCTCGAGCGCCTTGCGATCGGGCGGTGTTCTGATGTAGAGGATTACCTCGTGCTCGATTCCCAATTCCTCGGCGACCGCCAAAGCATTCACGGAGGAGCCTCAGTGGGGTTGGTGGTAGATGGTGACTTTTGCCATGATCACTGGGATAGTGGTGGAATCGGCAGGGGTCAAGAGCTCGTCTAGGACTGGGCGGGCGCACATCGCGAATGGCTGTTTCCAGCTCCACCGACACTGCTTTGGGCGTGGACAAACCACCGATTCGGCCTTTATCCTGTGCTCATGAAACGATTTATGTATTCAAGTCGCCGTCTACTGGCTGGATTTTTGGTTCTTCTCATCTCCGCGGGGATCGCCAGTGCAGCGGAAGTGCGGACGTGGACGAATCTCAAAGGGAAGAGCATCAAGGCGAAGCTGCTCAGTGTTGATCAGGAGAGCGTCAACCTCGAGTTGGCCAACGGCAGCCGGGCGACGGTAAAGCGGAATACCCTCAGCGCGTCAGACCAGAAATACCTCACCGAGTACGGTGGCGCGAAAGAAGTTGCGATCGACCCGAAGGCGAAGATCAGCGTGCCCGAGAAGGACATGCGCTTCGACTCCAAGACAGTTAACGGTCGCGATGACAAATTCGTCCTTCCCGAGGGTTTCTCGCTAGAGTTCAAGATCACCGAGTCCGAGCACTTTCTCGTGATGACCAGTGGTTCGCTGCGCGGCAAAGACACCGCCGAGCTCGCCGAACGACTCTGGTATGGGATGAACTTCTACCACCCAGGTTTCAAGGAAAAATGGGGTGAGGAGAAGCGCGCGATCTTCCTCTGCGGAGACAAGGAGGACTACCAGACGATGGGGATGTATTACATTCGCACCCTGCAGATGATCAAGCAGGACAAGCAGGCCAACAACGTCAAGCTCACTTGGCCACAGTCATCTGGTGGCGGCATCCGCCTCAGCGATGACGTCTGCGAGAAATACGGTCTCGACTCGAGTGCGCGCGTGTTCGACGCCTCGGACAAGACGCGCTGGAGACGCGGTGTGTTCAACCCTTTCCCGACCCACTGCATCGCGGGTGACGTGCTCGGCGAGATGATGGGTGGCGTCGGCGGTATCGGCTCGGATGGCTACTTCGCCATCTCTACCGGGCATTCTTATTTCAAAGAGATCCAACTAGCCGAGGAGACGGTCACCCGAATGATCGACGCCGACGCCTACCTCGGCGACGAGGTTTCGAAGTCCGGAGGATTCAAGGATGGTCGTAAGTGGGCGAGCACCCTGCGCGGGTTAGTAAAGAAGGGCAAAGTCACCCCGAACCTCGCTAGCCTGTGGGCGATCAAGACCTCATCAAGCCTCACACCAGAGCTGACAGTCACGATGTATGGACTCTCGCGCTACATGCAGAGCACACCGCAGCGCATGAAGTATTTCTCCACCTTCCTCGACCGCGTCGACACCAGCCAGGCAATCCCTGCACCGATTGAGCTAGCGAAGATGTTTGATTTCGAAACTGTCGCCGAGTTCGAGGCGGACTGGATCGAATACCTGAAGAGCACCGACTTCAAGTAGCTACGGCTATTTCGATTTACTGCCGTCGCGCATGCTGTCGAGCCAGACCTTGAGCTCGCCCAGATCGAAAATCTGTCGCGCACCGACTTCTTCGAGAGCGTCATTGTAAGCTCTTGCCGCGCGCCCGCCGACGACGAGTTCGCAACTCTCTGGTAGCAATTTGTCGAGGCGCTTTAACTCTGGTGCCAGACCCTTATCGTCGAATGGATAGACGATGCTCAAGGCGACTGCCGGCGAGTTTTTGACGGTCGCGGTGTGCGCGATTTCCTCTGCAGGGATCGACGAGCCGAGGTAGGCCACGTTCCAGCCACGGCGGCGCGCGATGCACGCAACCAAGCCGGCACCGAGTTCGTGCAGCTGGCCAACGGGGGTCGCCACCACCAAATTTGGCGCATTGCGTGTCTCGGAGTGCGGTCGCCCTGCGAGCAATAGAGCTTTCTGGATCACACTGCTCGCAACTCGCTCCTGAGCCACGGAGATATCGCCACTGTCCCAGCTCTCGCCGATCTGGCAGACCAGCGGGACAATCACTTTCTCAATCATCGCCGAGCCACCGAGGTCGCGAGTTACCTGATCAAACACTCGCTGCAATTCATCGCCGTCTAGATTGACCACCGCCTCCCAAGCTTCCGCGCGAAACGCATCGATCAACCGTAGGCGCGAGTCATTGGCGGGTTTGGTCGGAAACTCGCTCTGGACAGGCAGGTCGCCGATCTCCTTCGCGAAGGTTTCGAGTTCGGCGAGAGTAAGTTGCGCGATGTTACCGATGCTGTGCCCAGCCCGGGTAAGCTGCGCTAGCAACTCCAGCCGTTGAAGTTCTTCGTCTTTGTAAAAACGTCGGTTGGAATCGGTGCGATCAGGCGTCACCGCATCGTATCGGCGCTCCCATACGCGCAGCACATGGGCGCTCAGGCCAGTGCGCTGCGTTACGAGTTTCATCGAATAGCGTTTTTCAGACATCTTAGACATTATATGGACAAAAGCTGGTTTGACGAGAAAAAGCTGAAATTAATTGTACAAACCCTTGACAAGTTAGGTGTACATAGACAATGTATAGACAACAAACCACTAAACAAATGAAAACAGCTCCTCAGAAATCCCCAGTCCAGCCCGAAGCACACGTTGCGAACCCCGAGGAGGAGGCCGCATGGATCTACTCCATCGCCAATGGCGACCGGATCGCATTTCGCAA
>JBLHKE010000782.1:0-3665 GCA_047619485.1 Verrucomicrobiales bacterium
CAATCACCAGAAGCTCGCGAAGAACATCTGGTTGGATCTCGAGATTAAAGGAGGCGTTCCAGGGGAGGGAATCACGGAGTTGGCGCTGTGTGTATTGAGCCGCACTGGCTATTCTGGAACGGCTCGGTTGACCGCGGTTTTCAGTGATGGCAGCATGGCAGTTCTGAACCACGAGATCATCGAGGGTGGCGGACGGGGGAATACCTTTTTCGCCTTCCGCGCTCCGCAGGGCGAGCACATCGTTGCGTTGGTGGCGGACGGCGAAGACTTCTCCGGCAACCATTTTCTCCTCGATGACCTTGCGTTTCTAACAGACGGCGGAACCCGTCCGGAGGCGAAACCGGCACCGGTCGTGAAGATGTCGGCCCGCGAGAAACGGGCGGTCGCTGAGGAGCGCCTTGCGGGGTTCTTACCAAAGGCTTTCCGGCGTCCCGTCGGGCAGAAGGCGATGTCTCGCTATCTCGATTTGTACGAAGAAGCATTGCGACGTGGCGGGGGCTTTGCGGACGCGATCAAGGAGGCGATCGCAGCGGCTCTGACTTCCCCTGACTTTCTCTACATCGCGGAAGCTGAGGCGGGGCGCGGCGAGGTAAGGGCACTCGATGGTTACGAGTTGGCGAACCGGTTGGCGTATTTTTTGTGGTCGGCTCCGCCGGACGACGAGTTGATCGCCGCAGCTGCAACGGGGCGCCTGCAGACTGATGCTGGCCTGCTGGAGCAGACTCGGAGGATGCTGTTCGACCCACGAGTGCGCGAGTTGGGCGAGTCATTTGCGGTGCAATGGTTACGACTCGATCAGCTGACAACGGCGAAACCGGATCCGGATATCTATGGCGCTTTCTATGGTGGACCGCAGGGGAAGGTCACCTTGCACAGCTCGATGTTGGTGGAGGCGCTGCTGCTTTTCCAGACGGTGCTGGTGGAAGATCGCAGCGTGATCGATTTCATCGACGCGGATTATTCTTGGCTGAACTTGAGAATGGCAAAACTCTACGGAATAGAGGTTGCGGAACTCGGTACGCGAGTCAGCGATACGGATGTGCTGCGGGATGCGAAATTGAATGCACGCTGGGCGCGGGTGGATGTCAGCGGCAGAGGGCGCGGCGGATACATGACGATGGCCGGGCCGCTCACCGTGACCTCATTGCCGACGCGGACGAGTCCGGTGAAGCGGGGTGCGTGGATGTTAGAGACGATTCTGAATCGCCCTCCGCAAGAGCCAAAGATCGCGTTCGTCCTCGACGAACCGGTTGACAATGGAGGGGCGATCGCGCAGACAGGGCGTGCCCGTTTCGAGCAACATCGCAGCAAGGCGGCGTGTTTTTCTTGTCACATCAGGCTGGATCCACCTGGCTTCGCCATGGAGCGATTCGATGGGGTCGGGGCGTGGCGTGAGAATGACGGCGGAGAATTGGACACACAGGCGGAGTGGGGCGGCAAGGTTTTCGACGGGCCGGCGGAGTTCAAGTCGATCCTCGCGGCGGAGCCCCACGAATTCGTAAGGGGATTTATCGAGCACCTGCTGAGCTACGCGCTCGCTAGAGGGTTGGAGATCTACGACATGCCGACGGTGGAGGCGATCGAGCAACAACTGGTCGCCGACTCGGGCAAGCTGCACACGATGATCGTAGGTATCACCACCTCCTATCCGTTTCGCCACCTGCGTGACGCCGAGCAACCATGACGATGAAAAATTTCTCACGCCGGACATTCCTACGCGGGCTCGGGGTCACACTCGCGCTGCCATATCTCGATGCGCACGCCGTGAAGGGGGAGCTGCCCCCGAAGCGCTTCGCATTCATCTACACACCGAACGGCTACAACCAGGCGGCGATTTTGCCGAAGGGAGTCGGTAGGGACTGGGAGTTGACGCCGACGCTCCAACCTCTCGCGGGGATCAAGGATGAGATCACGCTGGTGACCGGGCTGGACCGGGAATTTGTCGGGGGCACGGGTGTCCACGCGCAGTGTGGATCATGCTGGATGACATCCTCGGCGACCGAGGAGACTCTCGATGGAGGCTTCCCGACCAACGCTACACTAGATCAGGTGATCGCGCGGCAGATCGGAGGCGGGACACTGTTGCCGTCGCTGGAACTGAGTTGCAACGATTTTACAGACAACAAGGAGACGCGCTATTACGAGTGCGTTTCTTGGTATGCACCAGGTTACGCGGCGAACGTCGAGAAGGATCCGCGTGCGGTCTTCCGGCGGCTGTTCGGCAAGCCGGATGCGGCACGCTCACGCAGTGTGCTAGATGTGGTGCTCGCCGATGCAAAGGCAATGCGCCGCCGCCTTGGACGTGCAGATCAGGGGAAGCTCGATGAGTACTTTGAGAGCGTGCGCGCCACGGAGCGTCGTATCGAATTTGCCGAGAAGCAGGCCTCTAAATTGGAGCGCCCGCCGATCGCCGAGCCCGCAGGAATTCCAGAGCAGCGTGGTGAGTATCTACGCTTGCAAGCCGAGCTGTTTGTCCTCGCGTTCCAGTACGATTTGACCCGTGTGGCGACGCTGGTAGTTGATCCCGAGAGGTGGGACTCGCCGCGCACCTTCCACGGGGTCTTTGACAAACCGCGCAACCACCATGTGTTGACCCACAGCAAGGAGGCGGGGGCGAAAGACGATGTCGCGAAAATCGATCGTTTTCATGTGGAGTTCTACGCGCATGTCTTGGAGCGCTTGAAGAGCATCCGCGAGGGGCAGGGGACATTGCTAGACTCAACCACGGTTGCAATGGGGAGTGGGATTAGCGATGGCGATCGGCATGACTACGCGAACCTAGAGGTGCTACTTGCTGGTGGTCAGTTGCAGCAAGGCCATTTCCATTACGATGGCGATCACCCGTTGGCGAATCTCTGGCTCACCTTGGCGCAGCATGCCGGAGTAAAACGCGAACGTTTTGCGGACAGCTCCGGTGTGATCCGTGAGCTACTCGTCTGAGGAGCGAGCTGTCAGCGATCCTCAACTGCCACCCGGATCGATCGGCTTGATCCTCAGCGCACGCGCGGATTTCAGCCCGTCCCATTCGCCGCCTACCATGTGGCGTGATCCCGTTTTTCGATCGTCCGTAAACACGTCGTTCAGCACCGCGAATACCGACTCGACAAACGACTCGCTGCCGATGGCTAGACCGTCAGAGAAATATCGAACGCGGCAGCGTAGCAGCTGTGACAGCGTGAGCTTTCCACCCGCGGCCCAGACTCTCGCGACCGCCTCCCGGGAGAGTCCAGTGCGCGCAGAATTTTCCTCGCCGATGCCATACAAGAGTTTCCGGTAGCGCGGGCCGACATCTCCCCAGTGCGCGTTCGTTTTGACATCTGCAAGCGCCGAGGAAATGCCGCGCCGCGCGACCCGGTCACCAGCGACGGCTTCGGCGTAACCGCACCAACGGTAGTCTTTCGGATCATCGACCAGCCCAGCCCGAATCGGGTTTAGATCGATGTAAGCTGCGACCTTCAACAGCGAATTCCATTCGCCCTCGACGATCACGCTTTTGAAGCGCGCCTCCCAGAGTACGCCGACGCGATCGTGCTTGCGGTTGAACCAGAGAGTGAACTTCTGTTTCAGCGTCTTCATAAACTCGCTGAGGTCGAACATACGCTTCAGGAAGCGGTCGCGCAGTTCCGCGTGCCTGGAGCCACCAACACGCTGGGCTTCCGTAAATT
>JBLHKE010000783.1:0-3661 GCA_047619485.1 Verrucomicrobiales bacterium
TTAGAATTCGCCCAGATCCGCCCGCTGAATCGTCATTAAATCCATTTAAATCCTCCCCAGCAAACGGATCTGGATCGGAATTCTAAAACGTTTTGCTCGAATCCTCTAAGTCCGACAGGCTCCTAGGGAGCAAGAGCCCGCGAAATGAGCCTGACGGCTGAAAGTTGAAAAAAACGAAGCGCAGAACCGAGCCGAAAACCCTACAAAATTAGATTCAGTCACCCGAGAAAAGGTGGCTATGGGATGACTGCGATTTGCAATCGAAGCCCGGAGAATTGAGTTGTCGACTCAGGCACTGGGCTTCGATTGCAAATCGAAGTTACTTCCGACCTGTTTGGTCGCAGGGCTTTTCTTGCAATGGCGCATGGGTCGAGGGAGTCTCTGCGGCATGAAACTGATCTCCTGGAACGTGAATGGCGTGCGCGCCGCCTTAAACAAAGGGCTGGCGGATTTTTTCGCTGCCGAGGCGCCGGATATCCTATGCCTGCAGGAGACCAAGGCGCAGCAGGAACAGGTCGACATGGAGTGGTTGGACAGTAGCTACCATCAGTTCTGGAATTCAGCAGAAAAGAAGGGCTACTCGGGGACGGCGATTTTTTCGAAAAAGAAGCCCCTGAGCGTGAGCTACGGTTTCGGTAAGAAGGAGCACGATGGCGAGGGCCGGGTAATCACGGTGGAGTTCAGCTCCTACTTCGTGGTGACGGTCTACACGCCAAATTCGCAGAACGAACTCCGCCGCCTGGACTACCGGATGGAGTGGGACAAGGCGTTTCTCAAGCACCTGAGGAAACTGGAGAAGACCAAGCCGGTCATCTTCTGCGGTGACTTGAATGTCGCGCACAAGGAGATCGATCTCGCCCGGCCAAAGGCCAACCGCAAGAACGCCGGCTTCAGTGATGAGGAGCGCGCGGGATTCGATATGCTGGTGGACGCTGGGTTCGTCGACACCTTCCGCGAGTTCGATGATGGACCGGACAACTACTCGTGGTGGAGCTACCGGGCAGGTGCCCGCGGCAAGAACGTCGGCTGGCGACTCGATTACTGGTGCGTCTCGGAGGCGCTACGCAAGAAGTTGAAGGCGGCGAGCATCCTGTCGGACGTGATGGGCTCGGACCACTGCCCGGTTGTGCTGGAGTTGAAGCAGAGTCGCTGAAAGGAAACTTGAAGCGCCGTAGCGTAAGCTTCAGCCTGCGACCGCCAGCATCCTCCCATTTTCTCATGGCCAATGGCCGAACGGAACCCGAAGACCTCTCCCATGTCGGCGCAAACACTGGCTATACGCGAACGGGAATGCCGTCGTCAACGCAGGCTGAAGCCTACGCTACGAGGCATTGGAACTAGCCCTGGTTACTTCCTTAGCTTCTCAAGCGCGTCTTGCACCACCGCCGCTGGAATCGCAAGCGTGCGATGACGCAGGGAGCGCGAAGCATTGATCCCAATCACCTTGCCATCGACATCGAGCAATGGCCCACCGCAGAGGCTGGCGTCCAGTTTGGTGTCATGGTAGATCGCCCTCGGGAAACCCTGGCGGCGGCGGTTCAAGGTGCCGCCGCGCGCGCTCAGTTGGAGCAGCGCTTGGTCGACGCGGGTCGCCATCGGCGATTGCTGGTTGCGGTTGGTCCCGCGGGTGCCGAGGATCGGCCGCAAGTCGAGTTTCCGATCGCCGCGCTCGACGGTGAACGTCAGTTTCTCGCCCGGCTGGCGATCTTTGATCTTCTGTATCAGGGTTTCCTCGTCGTCGATCTCGTCCCCACCCACCGCGACGATCACATCGCCTTCCAAGAAACCGGCCAACTCTGCAGGAGAGTCGGGTTCGATCAATTCGATACTCGGGTGTTTCTTTTCCAGCCTGGTCGTCGAGAGCGACACGCCGAGAAATGGAGGCGTCTCCCCCATCACCAGCACGTGGTCGAAACCGACCTTTGGCGCTGGGCGGATCGGCTGGGTGACGATGCCGGTCACCGGCGTGCCATCTGGCATCGGCGCGATGACGAGTCTGCCGGTTGACGGAATCGGGGCACCTGCCCATACCGCCGGAACCAAATCGGCCGAGTCGATCTTGAGCAGGGCGAGATCGTTTACAGAATCGGTCGCGACCAGTTCGATCGGATACTCGGTGCCGTCGTGGGCAGCCAGCAGCCCTTCGAGAAGTTCCCCGTCGCGATCGGTTACCTCGGTGGCCTTGGTGAGGAGTTCGCCATCGATCGACACCGCCGTCGCCAGGGTGATCGGGCGCCCGTCGCGGGTGATCTGCAGCACGTCCACACCAACGTCGGGAAGATCTGCGCGGAATTTCACCCGCCGCTGGCGCAGTTGCTCGGAGAGCGGGATCGCGGCGGCACTGCTCAGCATCATGTCGGAAAGGACTGATAGTGGCTGGCGGAAGTAACGCCGCGCGGGGACGAGTTCGGGCGTGATCTGGACTACCCGCGGTTCACCTCCGACCGTCGTGACGCCGAGGCTGAGGGAGGTCGGGTTCTCCGGGGCGAATACCTGTTCTCCCAATGCGTGGGCAAACCCGCGGGCATCGGCAATCTCTTTTTCTTCGAATGTTAGGATTCGATCACCGACCACCAGTCCCGCGCGCTCTGCTGGGGAACCGGGCTCGATGTTTGAGATGCGGGCCTCGCCCTCGAGGGTGAATCCGATTCGCGGCACCGGCGCCTGCTCGGGTTCGGGTGGGATCCCCGTGCTGAAAGCGTTCGGGTCGAAAGGGGTCTCACCCCCGGCAGACTCACGCGCCCAACGGTCGAGGTGCTGCTGGGTCTGGTGCGGGTCGAGGAGGCGAGGTCGCTCCAGCAGAGATGCGACCCGATCGTCCGGGCGCTTGGCGAGCTCCTCGTAGAAGTAATCACGCTGGAAGCGGAACGGATCCTCAAAGCCCGGATCCTCGCGCTCGCCAGCTTCGTTCTCAATCATCTTGCCGTCGTTGAGTTCTTTCCACACCTTGATAAACGCTGGGAGCGGCACGTGGTTGTTGGTGTCCCAGTTACCGGAGACGTTGGAGTTGATCCCGATCACCCGCCCATCGAGATCGAATAGTGGCCCGCCAGAATCTCCGCTGATGACGAAGGCGGTGGTCGAGATCGGATCCGCGAACCCCGACTCGACACCAGCACGGTTGATGCGACCGAGGCGCACCGGGCTCGGTCGCCCGATGTGCGGTCCGCCGGGGTGGCCGAGGGCAAGTGCCCAGTCGCCGATATCGTAGGTTTTCTCCTCCACATAAGGGCGGTAGGGAAACGGTCCGGGGCTGTCGATCTTGGCGATCCCCGCATCCGTACCATTATCGACCCCGAGCGCGGTGCCCGGAAGCTCGCGGCCGTCGGCGAGCAAGAAAGTCAGCTTGGTGCCGGGCTTCTCGGTAACGTGCGCCGCCGTCAAAACCAGCCCGTCAGGCGAGATGATCACACCGGACCCTGACCCCATGCCAATGCTGATCCCCACGGTGGCGGCGACAAGATTAGGCATGAGCTCATCGATGCGCGCCTGTAATTGCGCAGGCGTCAGTTCGACCTTCGGTGGCGCGACGTCCTGGGCAGCCACAGATGTGGCGAGAAATAAGAGCGCGATGGCAGCACGGAAATTCATCGTTAGAAAGAAACAGGTTTGGCACGCATGCGGGCGATGGCCTCCTTGATGGCAGGCACCGGCAGCGCGA
>JBLHKE010000784.1:0-3658 GCA_047619485.1 Verrucomicrobiales bacterium
CCTGATCGATTTCATGGAACGCAACAAGGCGCGTCCGTTTTTCGCCTATTTCCCGATGAATCTAATTCACAATCCGCTGATCACTCCACCGGGAGATCTGTCAGCTGCAGAGGCGCATTTTCCAAAAGATCTCAGGAAAAAGGAACGCACCGTCGGGCACATGATCTATTACATGGATCACGTCGTTGGACGACTCCTCGCCAAACTCAAGGAACTCGACCTGGAGGAGAATACCTTGGTGATTTTCACTGGAGACAATGGAACCGGAGGCGACCTGGTCAGCCGCTTGGGCGACCTACGCATTCGGGGAGGCAAGCGGACGATGAATGAAGCGGGAACCCGGGTGCCATTGATCGCACGATGGCCCGGAAAAATTCCAGCGGGAAAACGAAATTCCATGATCACGCTAATGGACATGCTGCCAACTCTGGCTTCGGTTTCCAGCATTCCGCTGGAGCATGAAATCGACGGGATGGATCTTTCGCATAACCTCTTCGATCAACCCGGAAAAGATCGAGAGTATTTCTTCATGGCCTTCGAGGGAGATGTGTATTTTGTCAGGGACAAGCGGTTCCGCCTGCATGAGGACGGCCGCTTCTACAAGGTTCCCGTTTCCAACATCGCGCAGCGCTACAACATGGATGTCCTGAGCGATCCGCAGGCGCACGCCCAAAACCGCCAGCAACTCCAGCGCCAGCTCGATGCCTTCATGAGAATCCACCAAACCGACAGCACCTACACCATCGTCCCGTTCGGAACCGGAGGGGACAACTTCAAAAACGCCGAGACAAAACGAACGGATAAATGAAAATTGCGATAGGAGATCACTGGTCCCTGATGGTAGCCGCATCGATTACCCTCGCGGTATTCGCAGGCGGGCGTGAAGGGTCACCCCCCTTTCTCCCCGTCTCCGATCCCTTCAACGGCGCCCTCAAGCGCCTCACGCAAAAAGCAAATTCCTAGCAATTTTGTGACAGCACCAGTGGATCCCTCGGAAACAACTACAACATCGTGATCGATTCGATCAAATACGATCAGACGGGCGCCTACCTGCCACCCGGTGCGGATGCCGACAGGGATGGCATGCCTGATTCGTGGGAGTATCTCTACTCCGACGACATCACCGCGGCTGAATCCGGTGGTGACGCGGATGGAGATGGTGCGACGAACCTCGAGGAGTTTGTCGCTGATACCGACCCGACCAATCGCAGCTCGGTATTGGAACTCGAGAAGATCGAATCGGGAGTAGGCAACGCCGTGATGATTCACGTCCCAGACACGTCCCCGCAGCGGCTCTACACCTTGAACGAGTCGATCGATCTTGGCATCGTCGATTCTTGGGAGGCCGTGGGCACGGGTATGGTTGGCAATGACGCGACACTGGTATTCCCGCACACAGGGGCATATCCGAGGACTCTCTACCGCGTGACGGTAGCTCTTCCTTAGCGGCCGCGCGTTATCGTATTTTCATCTATTAAGGGCACCTCCGAAAACCTGCTGTGGAAATGGGGCGCAGAGAAAATTCCCGTTGGCGAGGCGATAAACGCTAAGCTATCTGGTGATAGTGGGCGCTTTAGCAACGAAGACAGCGGGGATTTTATCAAGCTCCAGCCCGCATGAGGTTTTCGGAGGTGCCCTTAACTAACTAGCATATGAGCGATCAACCTGACGATTCTAAGCGACGCGCGAACCAGCTCCGTCATCTTCAAGCATGGGAAACGGCAGCGGCTCGATTGCTCGGCGGATGGCTGCCTGCGATTCGACTCTGGGAAGCAAAACACGCCCTCGGATTGCACCTGTGGCAGGATCTCCAGACGGCGCGCGAGATTCGCACCCGGCTGTGGGAGCTGCGGATATCCCGTCCTGATTCGAGCGCAGTGAAGGACTCGGTCTTGCCTGCGCTTCAGATACTCGCGAGTGCGCAACACGACTTCGAATTCATCGCGGGTGTCTACCTCGGTGTGAAGAAAGCGCTCGCCGTCGCCTATCGCGACTACCTTGAGAACACCCATCTTACATGGGACGCGCCGTCGATCGACGTCCTTACCCGCGCCGCAGCCCGCAAAGAGACGCAGGTCGCATGGGCCGAGACTTATATCAAGCAGGTCGCCGAAAGCGATGAACAGAAGCACATCGTCGAGCGCTGGGCGAACTACGCGTCAGAAGTGATCGCTGCGACTGGTGGAGTGGCAGGGGAAGGGGAGCGCGCCCAGGAGCTGCCGCCATTGCCGCCTGGCTATAGCTGCCTGCTCCCTTTCGCAGAGGCAAAGCGCGACGAGCGTTTTGAAGTTCAGCTGCGGGGATTTGACCGACCGCCGATCGAGGAAGCAGAAGCGCACACCCTGTGGCAATTCCTTAACTACACGATGGAGATGCAGGCTGCCGAAACGCTGGGGAGCGTTCTGTGGGAAGTTGAGGGCATGGAGTGGGATTTCTACTACGATGTCGCCCGGCACTGCTATGACGAATGTCGGCATTGTAAGATGGGTGAGGAGCGCGTACGCGAACTCGGCCATGAGATCCACGACTTTCCCCAGTTCACGGGCAACTTCGCCTGGCGCCAGCTCTATGATCCGCTGCGCCGCTACTGCATGCTGACCTACATCATCGAGCAGGATTCGTTTGCGCTGAAGCACGAAACTTACAAAAACTACCTCGGAACTGGTGACATGACTTCAGCGGAAGCGATCATGTACGACATCATCGACGAGACGATGCACGTCCGCTGGGGACAGAAGTGGGTGCCTGAATTGATGGCAGCACAGGGGGAGACCGCCGATCTCGAAACCGTGATCCAAGAGTGCCGCCAATTGGTGAAGGGGAACTCGCTCTCCCCAGCTCAGCGTATTTCCGCTGAAACTGCGAAATCATAGCGAGTCAGAGAATCGGTGGTGTTGCGAACCAACCAGTAGGCGTCACCACGTGACGTGTATGTTGAAGGTGCCTCGTTGTCCCCAAAAGAGGCCTTCCCCCTAATCTCCCAAATGACAGCCAGGCTCATCCCCAGTCTTCTAGCAGCGTTCGTCACGATCAATCTCGGTCTGATCACGTCGAATGCAGCACCCGTAGTGTCCCAAAACTCGGACGGCGCCCGGGGCGTTGAGAAAGAACGGGTTGCCCGGCGGTGAACTCTCCCAGTTTCGAACTATTCTGTGATGATGTTTATCCAACCATTCCATCTGGTGCTGTCCGCCCTGGCCCATTGGGCCAACAGGGAGCAGGCGGCGATCATCGAATACCTCCGCGAGGAGAACCGGATCCTCCGCGATCGGCTCGGGCCGAGGAGGCTCAGGTTTACCGACGCTGAGCGCCGCTGCCTGGCGGCGAAGGCGAAGCTCGTCTGTAGGAGCGTGCTGCAGGAGATCGGCTCGCTCGTCACGCCCGACACCCTGTTGCGCTGGCACCGCCAGCTGATCGCCAAGAAGTACGACGGCAGCCGGGGGAAGGTCGGGCGTCTAACGGTCGCCTCGGAGATCGCGGCGTTGGTCGTGAGGATGGCCAAGGAGAATCCATCATGGGGATATACCCGGATCCAGGGCGCCCTTTCCAACCTCGACCACGAGCTTGGGCGCAATACCATCGCACGCATTCTGCAGGATCATGGGATCGAGCCCACGCCCCGACGTCGTCGTGGGATGCCGTGGAAGACCTTTATGAA
>JBLHKE010000785.1:0-3655 GCA_047619485.1 Verrucomicrobiales bacterium
GTGCTCCAACTACCGTGATTATTTGGATCTCGTCTTTATTTGCCGCTGGTTGGAGCGGGTAGGGAACCTCTCACTGAATATCGCGGAGGACGTCGTCTTCGAAGATACCTCCACCGATATCAGGCACGGCGGCCAGGTTCCAGACGATGCCTGATCCGGTCAGTGGGCTGTCGGACGATTGGGTTCGATTCGGATGATCATTTGGGCTATGGATGTGGTCACTCGACCTCAGTTCTCATTCTGACGACCGCCTGAAAATAATGTTTATCTGGAGCAAATTATCCTCTCCCAAGTGGGAAGACGCGTGGCAGGAACGCTTTCATTCGGAGGGGCAGACCAATGCCGTCATCTCGGAGGTGAAGGGGGGCAAGACCATCCGGGTGGAAGTCTACTGTGAGACGCGCGAGCACGCTGAGGACATTCAGAAGCTCTTCGGTGGGAGCCTGCGCGAGCTGAAGAAGGAAAACTGGGCAGCGATGAAACCTCCGCCGCGGGGGCCGATTAAAATTCGCAAGGCTCTGGTCGTCACCGAGGAGGCGGACGAGAAGAAGATCGAGAAAGTCCGCCAGGCTCATCCCGGTAGGGGAGTGATCGCGATTCCCGCGCAGATGGCGTTCGGTACCGGCGATCATGCCACGACGGCTACCTGCTTGCGTTTCCTCGTCGATATTTCCAAGGAATACGGTGGCGAGGAATGGTCGATGCTCGACGTCGGCTGTGGCAGTGGCATCCTGGCGATTGCAGCAAGTAAATCCGGGGCGTCCAAGGTCGACGGTTTCGACTACGACGATCACGCCGTGGAGGTGGCTGATGCGAACGCAGAGCGCAACGGGGTCGCAGGCCACGTGACCTTTTCAGAACGTGATCTACTCGGGTGGAATCCGAAAAAATCTGAGCGCTGGGACTGTGTGTTTGCCAACGTCTTCGCGGACATTCTCGCCGCAGCAGCCCCTACGCTCGCGAAGGTTGTGAGACCTGGTGGTCACTTGGTGGTCAGCGGGATCCTCAAAGAACATTCCGAGGAGTGCCTGACGGCGCTGCGTGCCGAGGGCTTCGACTTCATCGAGATTAAAACGATCGGCAAGTGGACGACCGCGCGGGCGAGGCGCTAATTATTTCTCGACCGGCTTCTTTTTCTCCAAACCTAGTTTCTTCAACTTTGGCCAGATCACATACTGGGCGTTGCCGTGGGTCGGGTTGTTGGTGAGGAAATTCTGGTGGTAGTCAGGACCAATGTAGAACTTGCTTGCCGCGACGATCTCCGTGACGATCGGATCATCGAAGTCCTTGGCATGCGCTTTTTTCGATGCCTCGGCTACTTTTTTCTGCTCGTCCGAATGGTAGAAGATGGCGGAGCGATACTGGGTGCCGACGTCTGCGCCCTGGCGGTTGAGGGTCGTCGGATCATGGACTTTCCAGAACAGGTCGACGATCTTTTCGTAGCTGATAATTTCTGGGTCGAACTTCAGTTGGACAACCTCGGCGTGCCCGGAGGTGCCGGAGCAGACGGCGCGGTAACTCGGGTCGTCGATGTGACCGCCCGTGAACCCGGAGACGACGGTCTTGACGCCATCGGTCCGTTCTAGCACTGCCTCGATGCACCAGTAGCAACCGGCACCAAGGGTCGCTGTCTCGAGCTTGGCGTCTGATGCCTTTTCGGATGCCTTGTCCTTTTTCTTGGACTTCTTTTCCGCGGATACTTTTTCATCTGCCTCTGCCGTGCAAGAGACGTTGAAGATGAGGGCTGCGCTGAGCAGCAGGAGGGTGGCGATTGGAGTTTTCATGGCAGTGTGTTTTGGCGCTTGGTTTAGGTTAGGACGGGTGCGAGCGTTTTTTATTCCTTCACTTGAACACATACGCCCTCTGTAGTGCTGCGGGCGTAGATTTTTCCGTCCGCGACGACTGGGGTCGACCAGCACTTGCCGGTGATGACTTTCGCGCGGGCGAGCTCTTTGTATTCTTTCGGATTGGCCTCGATCAGCACCAATTCCCCAGTATCGCTGAGCGCAACTAAGTTGTCTCCGGCAAGGACCAGGTTGCCCGGGCCGAAGCCCTCCTGCTCCCAGATCACGTCGCCGTTGGCGATCTCGACGCACATTATCGGGCCATCCCCGTATTCTTTGAAGCCGAACATGCCATACAAGTAGCCGTCCTTCGCGAGCGGTGTGGCCCAGTGGTTGGTCACCGGCTTGTTGCCTTCTAGTCGCCAGATCTCATCGGCTTTCAAACCTTTGCCGTCCTTGCTGATCTTGACTGCGCCAGAACCGACGCCGTAACCAGCCGCGCAGTAGACGATGTCACCTGACACGACCGGTGACGCCGCGGTGGAAACTTTGTAGGGGAAATCGTAATTCCAGATCTGCTTGCCGGTCTTAGGCTCGACAGAGATCAGTCCATCCTGCATGAAGAAGATGATCTGCTCCACCCCGAGAATCCTTGCTACGATGGGCGTGGCATGCGTCATGAGGTGATCGCCGGACTTCCAGGCGATCATGCCCGACGTTTTGTCGAAAGCCAGCAGTGACTCGCCTTTTCCGCCGCCAGCAACGTAGACGTGATCGCCATGGATCAATGGCGACGCAGCATTGTTCCACTTGATATTGCGACCGTTGAACTCCTTAACGAGATTGTGTTTCCAAACTTCCTTACCGGACTTCGCATCGAAGCAGAACAGCCCGAGGTCGGAATCGAGGACGTAGACCTTGCCGGCGTCAAAAGCGGGTGTCGAGCGGGGCCCGTCGCCGCCCTTGTTTCCTCTGGCGCCGCTGTCGCCACCTCCGCCGTTGTAGCGGGTCAGCCCGAGCGTCGCCGCCCAGGCTTCCTTGCCAGTTTCGGCGTCGAGCGCCACGCAGATCTCGCGATCGATCCCCTCGAGGCTGCGGCGGATGATCGTAAATGCTTGGCCATCAGCTACGACGAAAGAACTAAATCCGGTCGGTGTGTCGACTTTCCAGAGCTCTTTCAGCCCGCCTTTTTTCCAGGCCCCGATTTCCTCAGGTGAAGTTTTGTCTGAATTTGCCCCGTGGTACTGCGGCCAGTCTTTCGCGTTGGCATGGATGGAAAAGCTGAGGAGTAGGGGCAAAGCGAGTCGGATCATCATTGGCCACAAATATCTGACCTGTGTGGCGGTAGTCAAGTGGTGTTGGAGTGAGGTTTTCAGGTTTTCCGGAGCATTCCGTCTCGTCGTTACTGACATTCACGCCCCAACCTTTGCCTAGGCAACTCAACCCAAGGAGGGTAGATTTCCACCATGCGAAACATTCTAGCACTCGCCCTTTTTCTCCTCCTCCTCGCCGGAGCCCAGGCTGTCGATAAGCCCAACATCATTTTTTTCCTCACCGACGACCAGCGGAACGATTTCCTCGGCTGCACCGGGCACCCGATCGTCAAAACCCCGGTGATCGATCAGTTGGCTGCCGAGGGGACACTGTTCAAAAATGCTTTTGTGACCACGTCAATCTGTGCTGCCAGCCGCGCAACTTTGTTCACCGGCCTCTACGAACGTACCCACGGATACACGTTCGGAAAGCCCGCCGTCTCAAAAAAACACATGGACGACGGCTACGCGGTGCAACTTCGCAAGGCTGGCTACCACACCGGCTTCATCGGAAAATTCGGTGTCCGCGTGCAGAAGGGCGCACAGCAGGAGATGTTC
>JBLHKE010000786.1:0-3635 GCA_047619485.1 Verrucomicrobiales bacterium
GAGGGCGTCGGCCGACTCTCTGCGATCAATGTTGCCGACGGAACACTGGTTTGGGAATACAATGACATCGAACGCTCGCTCTCGACCGCCTCGGTGGCGCCGAACCCCGACAAGCCCGGTGAGAAACTCGTCTACGTCGCTGATTACCGTGGTCGCCTGCACTGCCTCGATGCGAAGAATGGTCGCAAGAAGTGGGTGCATGACACCAAGAGCCACATCTGGGGATCGACGCTCGTGGCTGATGATAAAGTCTACCTAGGCAACGAGGATGGCGAGATCACCATCATCGATGCTGGTCAGCGCTTGAAGGGCACTTGGATGGTGGAGTTCAACGCGCCGATCTATGCCGGCCCAGTGGCCGCAAATGGCGTGCTCTACATCTGCACCCAAGCCCATCTTTACGCCTTCGAGGCCAAGAAGTAAGTGTCTCGTAGATTCGGCATCTTGCCGGATTGCCCCTCGGCAGCATGTCGAGGCTACGTTTGATTAGCCAAAGCCAATGAAAAAAGTCGTCCTCATCCTCGCGATCCTGCTGGGAATCCTCCACCAGGATTTCTGGAACTGGAACAATGCCAACCTGGTCTTCGGCTTCATGCCGGTCGGGCTTGCCTACCACGCCTGTTACTCGCTTGCAGCGGCGGCGCTGTGGGCCTTCGCGATCAAGTTCGCCTGGCCGAATGAGATCGTGGCTTGGGCAGACATCGAGGAAGATGGGGAGGGAGAGTCGAAATGACCGTCCTAATCGTCATCGCCTGTTATCTAGGGCTACTCCTCGCGTTGGGTCTCCTGAGTTCGCGCCTGTCGCGCGGGACGAGCAAAGACTACTTCGTTGCCAGCCACTCGATCGGCCCGTTCCTGCTGCTGATGTCGGTGTTCGGCACCACCATGACTGCCTTCGCCCTGGTCGGTTCTACTGGAAAGGCGTTCGAGCGTGGCATCGGAACCTACGGTTTGATGGCCTCGAGCAGTGGCTTGATCCATGCCGCCTGTTTCTTCCTCATTGGGGTCAAGCTCTGGTCGCTCGGCAAGAAGCATGGGTTCGTCACACAGATCCAATTCTTCCGCGCCCGTTTCGAGTCGGACAAGCTTGGCTACCTGCTCTTCCCTGTCCTCGTCGGGTTAGTGATTCCCTATCTCCTTATCGGAGTGATCGGTGCTGGGAAAACCATCCTGCCAGTCACGGCTGGCGCCTTCCCCGAGTTGTTCAAACATGCGAACCCGATGTTCAATGGCGGCGTCCCGATGTGGTTGAGCGGCCTAGTCATCTGCATGGTCGTGCTCGCCTACGTTTTTGCCGGAGGCTCGCGCGGAGCTGCTTGGGCGAATACATTCCAGACTCTGGTTTTCATGGTCATGGGCGTTGTCGCCTTCTTCTTTATCGTCAACAAGCTTGGTGGGCTCGAAGAGGCGGGCAAGATCGTTGCCCGAGTGAGCAACGAGGGCACGATCGTGCAGGAGTATGGCTTCGACAAAAAGGAGCATGAGATCGTGAAGCTGCCCCAACCGAAAAAGATCGGCTCCTTGGGAACTCTCGAGGAGGTGGATGGTGATCCTGCGAAGGTCGAATTCGTGCCGATGGATTCTGAGTTGGCAAAGACTTTCGCTGGCAAGCAGCCGCACCTCAGCCGCGAGGTGGTCGAGATCGTTCACAAGACGCGTGTCGATGGGAAGGTGGTGGACGCCGAGCGGGAATTGGGCGTGCCCTGGGTGATGTTCCTCTCCTACATGTTTATCCCCCTGAGTGTAGGGATGTTCCCGCACCTGTTCCAGCACTGGCTGACCGCCCGTAGCGCGAACACCTTCAAGCTAACGTTGATTGCGCACCCGCTGTGCATCATGATCGTCTGGGTTCCCTGTGTGTTGATCGGGGTGTGGGCGACTGGCCTGCTGCCGCCGGGACTGCCGCCGGCAGCGGTTCTGTCGAACATGCTCAATATACTAGTAGAGAGCCCGGTGTTGACCGGCTTGCTCACTGCTGGCGTCCTCGCGGCGATCATGTCCTCACTCGACTCGCAGTTCCTCTGTCTCGGCACGATCTTTACCAATGACATCGTGCTGCACCGCGCGAAGAAGGGGAAATACAGCGAGAAGCAGATTATCTTCATCGCCCGCATGTTCATCGTCGCGATCGTTGTGATCACCTATCTGTTGGCGCTACTGTTAGCGAACCAGAACGTCTTCGATCTAGCCATCTGGTGCTTCAGTGGGTTCGCCGCGCTGACACCGGTGGTGATCGCCGCCCTCTATTGGAAGCGTGCGACCGCCGCTGGCGCGATGGCCTCGGTGATCGCTGTTCTCATCACCTGGTTCATCTTTTTCGCAATGTCAGGATTTGGTGGTGAATACACCGTCGGCGGCGTGATGCCGGTCGCTTACTGCTTCCTCGCTGGGGTGGTGGCGATGATCGTGGTCTCGTTGATGACCAAGCCACCGTCGCAAGAGACGGTGGATAAATTTTTCCCAAATTTCACTAAGTAGCCAGCTCTGCCGCGGCCGAGCGGCGTATCACGAAGTATGACCGTTGACCAAGCACGAGACGAATTGAACGATCACCTGCGCGAAACACTCGCGTGGCATTTTTCACCCGACACGGGTTGCCCGTTCTGGTTAGATTGGATGGCCGGTGCAGGGTGGGATCCCCGCGAGGAGGTGAAGTCGATCGACGACATCTACAAGTTCGACCATTTCCAAGACGAGTGGCTGCGCGACGAGCAGAACGAGCGGTTTGTGCCGAAAGGATTTGCCGGAAAACCCTACAACATTTTCGAGACGGGTGGCACGACCGGGCTACCGAAACAGCGCATCGGGTGGGATGACTACAAGCACGACTACGAGATGTTCTCGCACACACTTAGCGAAGAACATTTCCCGCGGGGCGGCAACTGGATCATGGTCGGGCCGACCGGACCACGTCGCTTGAGGCTGGCGGTCGAGCACCTAGCCAATTTCCGTGGTGGTAGCTGTTACTTTGTGGATCTGGATCCGCGCTGGGTTAAAAAACTGATCATGCGTAACCAGATCGATGAGGTTGAGCGCTATCAGAAACACGTCGTCGACCAGGCGGTTGAGATCATCAAGCACCGCAACATCCAGAGCATGTTCACCACGCCGAAGATCCTTGAGTCGATCGGCGAGCGCATCTCGATCCCGGGTAACGGGATCAAGGGGATCTTCTGTGGTGGGACGACGATGACGCCGCAGTCGGTGAAGTTCTGGTGCGAAGAAGTGCTTGAGGGCAAGTCGCGCCTCGTGCCGACCTATGGCAATACCTTGATGGGGCTGGCCTGCAGCATCCCTCTGGATGAGAGCTACAGCGTTACTTACCATGCGCCGCAACCGCGCGCCGTGTTGCGCGTCGTTGACGCGGATGACACTACCAAGACGAAAGAATACGGCGAGTATGGCAGGGTCGAACTGACCACGCTTACCAAGGAATTCTTCATGCCGCGCTTCCTCGAGCGTGACGAGGCAATCCGACGCAAGCCGCATGATTTGTACCCATGGGACGGGGTGGGGGATGTGAGGCCGTTTGGTGCGCTGACAAAGAAAGTCATCGAGGGGGTCTACTAGTATGAGCAAGCTCAAGCAACCACGTAGCGCAGGCTTTAGCCTGCGATCGCCAGCGCAATCCTGTC
>JBLHKE010000787.1:0-3633 GCA_047619485.1 Verrucomicrobiales bacterium
GCCGCTGCTTGGTCCTTTTCCTCGATGTTCATGTGGAAGGTATCGAGGTGAAGCTTGAGCGCAGGGTTGCCAACATCATGGATCATCTCGAGGCCTTGTTCGCAGGTGTTGATGAAGTCGGTCTCGAAGCGGTTGATGGCTTCCATCGCGATGACACGGCCGTGCTCGCCGGCGTAGTCGCTCACTTCCTTGAGGTTCTTCACGACCGTTTTCCACTGTCGTCGTCGTTCTTTCGCCGGAGTCGCCTCGGCGCGGCCGACCGTGGAATAGACAACGCCGCAGAGCGTTGGCGCGTCGAGTTCGACCATCCGGTCGATGACGCGTTTCATGAATTTGATCCCCGCGCGCTGTTGCTGCGCGGTGCCGCGCAGATCCTTGTCGGGGCCCATGCAGGGCGTTACCGAACCGCAAACAAGGCCGTGCTTTGCAAGCCGGTCTTTCACCAGCACCGGGTCTGTGTGCGCAAGATCCTCTATGGCTATTTCGACAGTGTCGAAGCCCCACTCCTTGAACTTGGGAAACCAGCGCGTGCTGCGATTTGTGAACGGACAGGTGAACAGGAAGGTGTTGATGCCAAAGCGCATGTGGATAGATAGATCGGTTGAGGTGAAAAGCTTAGGGCTTGTAAGGAAATAAACTGTTCAAAGATGCGTAGAGGTTTTGACCAGCACCGAGGCGGCTTTGTGCGATTAGAGCGGGCTCTTTGAGCAGCAAACCAACACTGTTGGTGAGTG
Source organism: Verrucomicrobiales bacterium (assembly GCA_047619485.1). Classification (GTDB taxonomy): domain Bacteria; phylum Verrucomicrobiota; class Verrucomicrobiia; order Verrucomicrobiales; family DEV007; genus JBLHKE01. The sequence continues at coordinate 735 of JBLHKE010000787.1, forward strand.
AAAGATCAAGCAGAGATGTTCAGGTTATTTCCGAACAAGCCCTTCGTCGCTCAAGGGCGGAATCAAGGTTCGGCGTTTTTCTATAAACCCTGTGACGACGCGATTGGCGAGACGCAACGTCCGGCGATTGCCATTTCGTCGTGATGGTGAAGGAGGATCAGGCCAGATGTCCGGCGGTCTTTTCTGCGCTCTCATTCCTCGTTTGAGCTGGTATCCGGCTTTTCGTCCCAGATCCACTGGCCTCCCTTCCCATCAGCAGAGTATTGGAAACATGCTGATCACGGCCTGCGCCGTCAATGCCGGAACGGACGGGACAGGAAGCTTCGCTTCAGTGTGTAGAGCTCGCTACCCATCTTTATGACGGACTGGCGCGCCCCTCGCGGGCTTGACGAGCGGGTCGGTCAGGAGTCAGAGTGTCACTGAGCTCGGGGTTGCCCCTGCCCTCTGACCCCCCTCCTCCCCAGCTCCGCACATCCGATGAGCGCGACCCACGAATTCAAATTTCCTAGCAATCATTATGCAAATCACAGTTTCATCCGATCGGCAGAGTAATGGACAAGCGGCCGCCACCCTGGGAGCCAAGCGCCTGCGTGAAGTCCTCGAGAAACGCGGCGAGGCCAATGTCAGTGTGGCCACCGGGGCGTCACAATTCGAGTTTCTGCAAGCCCTGCTGCGCGAAAAGGACATCGCCTGGGACAAGGTGACATTTTTCCATCTCGATGAATATGTCGGCCTCCCGCTAACCCATCCGGCGTCGTTTCGGAAATATCTTTGGAAACGCTTGCACAGCAAGTTGCCGGTGCCGCCCAGCGTCTTTCATTACGTGGCAGGCGATGGAGATGCTGAGGAGGAATGCCGCCGCTTGGGAGCCCTGATCAGCGACCATCCGATCGACGTCTGCTTTGCCGGAGTGGGAGAAAATGCTCACTTGGCCTTCAATGACCCACCTGCGGATTTCGAGACAGAGACGCCGTATTTGGTAGTGGACCTCGACGAGGCCTGTCGTCTTCAACAACTGGGCGAAGGATGGTTCAGTTCGCTTGAGGAAGTGCCCGCCCGGGCGATTTCTATGTCGATCCGGCAGTTTCTCAAGTCGAAGTGCATCATCATCACCGCCCCGGACGAGCGCAAGGCGAAGGCGATCCGCGACGGTATCGAAGGTCCGGTGACGAACCTGGTGCCGTGCTCGATTCTGCAACAACACGCCGACACCCATGTCTTTCTCGATCCCGCGTCTGCCGGGCTGCTGAGCCAAAAGCCCAACTAAGCTCGCATGGGTTCCTTCGACATCCAAGTCAACGGCTACGGCGGCGTTGACTACAATCAGGACGATCTCAGCGCAGAGGAGTTGCACCGGTCTTGCGAGATGCTCCGCGCGGATGGGGTCGATGGTATTCTTGCCACCATCATCACCGAGGCCCCAGAGAAAATGGTCGCGCGACTCCAGCGCCTGGTCGCGCTGCGCGAAGCCGACCCGTTCGTCCGGGAAGTCATCGCCGGTCTCCATGTCGAAGGACCGTTTCTCAGTCCTGTGGACGGGTTCCGCGGTGCCCACCCACTCGATGCCATTCGCAAAGCCGACGAACGCCTCGCCGGACAACTCCTCGAAGCCGGCTCAGGCCTAGTGCGAATTTTCACTCTCGCCCCGGAGCAGGATCCGGAGGGCCGGGTGACCCGGTTGCTGAAGAAAAATGGCGTGGTGATTTCCGCTGGTCATACCGATGCTAGCTTGGACGAACTCCGCGCTGGCATCGATGCCGGCGTCAGCATGATCACCCACCTTGGCAACGGTTGTCCGATGATGATGAACCGTCACGACAACATCATCCAGCGCGCATTATTTCTCCGCGAGCACCTCTGGTTGGGCTTCATCGCCGATGGGGTTCACATTCTGTATCCGGCCTTGCGCAATTACCTCGACCTCGCCGGGGAGCGGGCTCTCATCACCACCGATGCCATGGCCGCTGCCGGACTCGGCTCCGGCCTGCACCGGATCAGTCGCTGGGAAGTTCTCGTCAAAGAAGACCTCGCCGCCTGGGCCCCAGACGGATCCCACCTTCTCGGCTCCGCCATGTCGATGCCCAATGTCATGCGCAATCTGACCGAAAAACTCGCACTCAGCGACGAGCGCATTCAAAGACTCATCTCCGAAGCCCCGCGCCAATCCATCGAAATCGTCTGATCCCTTTCCCATGAACCTCGCCATCATCGGTAGCGGCGGCATCGCCAAGACCCACGCCAATGCAATTGCCTTCCTTCCGGATGTGCGCCTCGCGGCCATCCAATCCCGCAACCTCGAAAAGGCCCGTGAGTTGGCAGCCCCCTCGGGTGCCGAGGTCGTAGCATCGCTCGAGACCCTGCTCGGCAACGAGGCCATCGACGCCGTCCTCATAGCCACGCCCAGTGGTGCCCACTCCGAATCTGTAATTCCCGCCCTGCGCGCTGGCAAACACGTCCTTTGCGAAAAGCCACTGGAAATCTCCACCGAGCGTGTGCAGGCGATGATCGCGGAGGCAAAATCTGCTGGCCGGATCCTAGCAGGATTTTTTCCACTCCGCTACGGCGCCGGGGCCCGAGTGATTCATACCGCCTTGCAGGCCGGTCGATTCGGGAAACTCACATTTCTCAGCGCCCGGGTTAAATGGTGGCGCGATCAGGCCTATTATGGCGACTCGACTTGGCGGGGCACACAGGCTCTCGACGGCGGCGGCGCGCTCATGAATCAAGGCATTCATGCCGTCGATCTCATCCAATGGCTGGGCGGTCCCGTCGCGGAAGCGGCGGCTTTCGCCGCGACCCTCGCCCACTCTGGCCTGGAGGTCGAAGACACTCTCGCCGCCTGCTTGAAATTTCAAAATGGCGCCTTGGGCACCATCGAGGCGAGCACCTCGTGTTATCC
>JBLHKE010000788.1:0-3610 GCA_047619485.1 Verrucomicrobiales bacterium
ACATGGCCTGGGCGGCGATCGCGTTATCGAGACCCGCAAGTAGATCGTTTCCAGCCGGGGTGTCGAAACCTTTCGGGTGCGCCAAGTTTTTCATGACGCGCCCATCGTGGAACATCGTCGAGAACTCGGTCGCGCCGATATTGAAGATGTGCGGAGCGTTGCGGGGAACCCGCTCTGGCACTGCCCCAGTCTCGCCGAGCTCCGGCGTCTGGCGCACGATGCCGACGCTCAATCCGCCCTCACCAAGAGGTAGGCTCAGCCCGTCGCCCGTCCCTGCTAGCGCGTGGTGGCAGGATGCGCACGAGATGTTCTGGTTGCCACTTAGAACCTTATCCCAGAAAAGCTGCTTACCGAGTTCCACTTTCGCCATGTCCGGGCTTCCTCCATCACGGAAATCCGCATTGGTGACCGCCGCAGGAATAGACGAACTCCCCTCCTGCCGGGTGACACGATAGAATCGCGGCACCCCTACGGTAATCGGCGATCCATCGGATGGGATGAAGCTCAGGCTTGCCCACGAGTCGAGCCATTCGGCTAGATCGCTCGACCACTCGACCCGGTAGTGCCCGCCGGGTTCACCCTCCGGATCTGCAAAGGTGATGCGGCCATCCTCGAAACTGGTGATCTGCGGATCTTCTGCCCGCACAGCGCTTATGGCGCAAGCGGCAAGTGCAAGCAGGGCAAGGTTGCGAGAACGGCGGCGGAGAGAATATGGAGGGAATTGCATTGATTGATTACTGGATGGGAGGATTTCAGCGTCCAGCCGAAGAATTCGACCATTACAGGAATTTAGTTTTGCTATTGTTCCCTGAATAAAAATCTCAGAAAGTCTAACATTAATAGTAATTACGGTCAACCTCAACATTCATAAGGGAATAGATTTCCCCAACCCTGAGTTAGTTTAGAGTTCGTCCCAAAAGCAGCTGATGCGGGCGCGTCCTGCCAGCGGTCAGACGCCTAGTGACCGAGCAAGGACTGAGGGTCGATTCTGAGCGGCTTGCTGATGCCAACGCCGACAAAAGATGACCTGGTCGCGGATTGGAAGATTCTGCGCCATCTGGTCTGATGTTTGTTGCACCCGCTCCAACCCGCCCGACAGGCGCCGAGGAACGCCGAAGTCAGAAAAGCAATTTTCTATCAGCCGGGCTACGTGGCGGCTAAGATGCAACGCTTCACCGTGCGCAGCGTAAAGTTCGTCATGGGAGCTGGGGCGATGTTCCTGTTCTTTGGGGTTCGCCAAACGAAACAAGAACCTCCAGACGAGCCAAAGGTTGATTCGAGCGCCGTGCTTGAAATCGTTGAGGAGACGACTCCTGAATTGTCAAAAACAACGGTTCGTCTCACGGAAATTGAATTCAGCCGTGCACAGAGTTTTCCTGAAACTGACGTAATTGAGAACCGCCTCAAGAGGGCAGAATGAGTCAGGCGATATTTTAAGTTGTTGGGTGCTTGCTAGAGAAGTTGGAAGTTGGTCAGGTATTATGATGCTGAAATTAGTGTTAGGGGATAGAGCATACCCCTAGGTTAAACGCAAAGGTGCCACCCCCTTGAAGACAGTCGCATCGCGCCGCCCACCTATCGTAATTCCTCCGTGTCGTAGTCACCCGCCGCTGATACTTGTAACCCCACCATTCACCCGAAATTTCGCAAAAAAGGTAATGCAGAAGGTCAGGCTCCATCACACACATTTTGAGAAGAGCGGCAAACGCGAGGCAGCCTTCAGTCGCGAGCATGGCATCGGCTACTAGGCGCGACTCAACTTGTGCAAGGCCGACGGTCGTTCATCGTTTCGGTTCCAGTTTTGTCAATTTGCGTTCGCCCTCCCCGTTTCTCAGGGCTTTGGCTGGGATCGAGGAGATTTGATTCCGGGGGTCGGTTAGATGCGGCATGCGGAGCGGGGATCGAGGGGCGCCGGGTAGCGACCAAGTGAGCGCAGATCCGAGTGACTCACAGGACGGCTCTCCAGGCGAGGCACCGACGCTCCAGCACGTCGGCGGGGGCGGCTTGTAAATCCGCTCTACTTACAAACCTTGCGCCTTGCCTCCATGTCTTCTAGATTTTAAGGATGCACTCCCAACCCGAAACCGCGCCGCTGTCCGACCTCGACGAATGGGAAGACGACATCCTGCGCCGCTACCCGGAAGACAAGAACAAAGAAGACGAATTCCGTGACTACGACGCCGAGGCACGCCCGGGCGTGCGCGAGTTTTACCGCCTCAACCACCACCACCAGACGCTCGAGTTCGTCCAGAAAAAGCGCGCCGAATTCCTGCCGCGCACCAAGCGCCAGATGACGGTCTGGGAGGCGCTCGAGTATTTAAACACGCTGGTCGACGACAGCGACCCCGACATCGACCTGCCCCAGATCGAACACCTGCTGCAAACCGCCGAAGCCATCCGCGCGGACGGCCATCCGCGCTGGTTCATCCTCACCGGCCTGATCCACGACCTCGGAAAAATCCTTTGCCTGTTCGACGAGCCGCAGTGGGCCGTCGTCGGCGATACCTTTCCTGTCGGCTGCCAGTTCTCAGATAGGATCGTCTTCCACGAATTTTTCGCCGACAACCCAGACTCGGACGTCGCGGAATACTCGACACCTAACGGCATCTACGCAGCAGGTTGTGGTCTAGAGAAAGTCATCATGTCGTGGGGACACGACGAGTACCTCTACCACGTCGTCAAAGAGAAGCTCCCCGATCCGGCGCTCTACATGATACGCTACCACTCGTTTTATGCCGCTCATAAAGAGGGCGCCTACGATCACCTCATGAACGACCACAACCGCGAGATGTTCGGCTGGGTGCGCAAGTTCAATCCCTACGACCTCTACACCAAGAGCAGCGAGCGCGTCGATGTCGCGGCGCTGCGACCGTTCTACGACGAGCTGATCAACGAGTTCCTACCGGGGAGGCTGTCGTGGTAAAGCCGTTCCTATTTCTAGCGCTGGCAACAGCGGCTCTTGCCCAACCGCCATTGCCCCAAGCGCATGCCCACAACGACTACGAGCACAAACGCCCGCTACTCGACGCCCTCGAGCATGGCTTTTGCGGCGTCGAGGCTGACATCTACCTAGTCGAAGGAAAGCTCCTGGTAGCCCACGACCGCAAAGACCTCAAACCCGAGCATACCCTTCAAAAACTCTACCTCGATCCACTGCGCGAACGCGTGGAGGCAAACAAGGGTCATGTCCACAGCCAGAAGAAAGCCGATTTCACGTTGCTGATCGACATAAAATCCGACGGAGAAGCAACCTATCGCGCGCTCAGCAAAGCCCTCGCTGAGTACCAAGAAATCCTCACCGAGACACGAGACGGAAAAACTACCACACGCGCTGTCACCGCCATCATCAGCGGCAACCGCGCCAAGTCAGCCATCATCTCCGACAACCCCCGCTACGCCGGCATCGACGGTCGCCTCACGGATCTTGACTCGAATCTCGACAAGCATCTCCTACCGTTGATCAGCGATCGCTGGAGCAGCCACTTCAAGTGGAAAGGCGAAGGCGAGATGCTCGCCGACGAGCGCCAGAAGCTGCGCGACATCGTCAAAAAAGCCCACGCAGCCGGGCGCCGGGTTCGCTTCTGGGCGACGCCCGAGAAGGTCGCGGTCT
>JBLHKE010000789.1:0-3606 GCA_047619485.1 Verrucomicrobiales bacterium
CTTCGATGACGCTAAACAAATTCCCGGATCAGCCGATCACTGTCCGCTCGGTAAACTTTTGGAGAGGTGATAACGGCCGTCAGGCGATCCGGCTACTCTCCGATCTGTTTCCTGAAGAACAATTTGTCCGATGGGACGAGATCGGCGTTGCTGACATTCTAGTTTCAAATGTGTTCGGTTCGCCGTCAGTCCCCGAACGCGCGAGCGCCGGAGTCAAATTGCTGTATAGCGCCGCAAGTCTCGCCCGGTTCCGGGGGCTGGGCAGGCAGTTCGGGGATATTTTGATCAGCTCCGATCGGCGATCGAGGAAGCCATGTCGAACCGGCGGTGACCTGCAATCGCCCTCGCCACACCTTGGAGTCCATGCACGCTCCGCACATTGGCGTTAGGTTAAGAATCCGCAAGCAAAGCCGGAGATCGGGGTTCCAAGCCCGATCATCTGTTCCCAACCTACTTTGAACGGGCTTGGGATCCCGTTCTCCGACATTTGACCGAAACTGGAGAGACTTGCTCTCGGGTGATCTCAGCTCTTGGATGGCAGGCTGGTGCGCGGCATTGCTTCGCTCGCCTGGGAACTCGGACTACAAGTTCAAGCTACGACACGGCGCACTCCGGCTTGTTTTCTCACCATCTCGACGGAATATAAGCACAGCATGACCGCCATCTATTCTTCCGCATTCACCATCCTGGCAATCACCTTATTGACCAGCATAACCTCCCATCTCCGCGCTCAAGACGCCGGAGATCAGATTCTGGGCATCTGCCAGAAAGAGGAGTTCGCCATCACCCCTACCTTGCGCAGCGCCTATCTCACCCATGCAAAAAAGCTGGCGGAGGCTAGATTGGGAGCAGCTGGCAAGTCGCTGCCGGCCGAATTTCTGACGTGGGTCGATTCTGATTTGGACATCGCCACCGGCGTCTATGCGACGCACCACGAACCCGAGGAGGTCCTCCTGTGGCTCTACTCGCTGCGGCTCGATCTCGGCAAGGAGAAATTCGAGAATTACCGCCAGCTGGCGCTCGCCACCGCCCTGGTCAGCGCCAAGGAGGGGATGGCTGCCGACGTCACCCCGCGCGAGCGATTGCAGCTGGTCATCCCCGGCGACCCGCGCAAGCCGGTCGATACCAAGAACCCCGATCACGAGCTGGACCTGAACGACCACATCATCAACTTCCTCAACGAACACTCCATCGAGGAAGAGGTCGTCGTCGATGCGAAGACCGGCGAATTAAAATACGACAAGCGTGGCATCGCCATCCCAGCGCCAAAACCGAAGAAGGGCAAACCCGCCCACAAGACAAAGAAGATCAAGCGCACGCTCTACGCCGCCGACGTGATGGCGAGCAAAGATCTGCAGAAAAAGTTCAACGCCTACATGAAGTCGAAAGACTGCGACGAGCAGATCGATTGTGGCGACCGGCTCATCCACTGGCACAGCCGCGACATGGTGCGCGGCGAGCCTTACAAAAAACTAAACGCCGCTTACCTGCTGTTCCGCCGCGCTTACGAGGCAAAAGGTTTGCTGCCGAAAGATCGCGACGCCTTTGCCGCGCCGGCCGAGCGCTGCCTCTACGCGATCCGCAATTTCGAATACAAATTTCCTCCCGAGCTGCAGAAGAAGCGCACCTGGCCGCAGTTCCCGCTGACCGCACCGTGGCCGCTGTTGACGATGCTCGCCGCCGACCAACAACCCTTGCGCGAGCGCGAGGAGCGCTGGATCGCCTTCCGTGATCGCGGCGAGTTCCACCGCTACGGCGAATACATCGGCGGCATCGCGCAGCAGTTCACCATGCAATCGGCGCGCCGATTAAAGCCCTACCCTTTCAGCTACAACACCATCCAAATGATGCTCAAGGACGGCGGCGTGTGCGGCACGATGGGATCCATTTCCGCGCGCGGCCACAACATCCTCGGCGTCCCTTCTTGCCAGGCGACCCAGCCCGGCCACTGCGCTGTGGTGTTTTTTCGCCACGATCCAAAGACGGGCAGCTTCCGCTGCGAGGGTGGCCAGTATGCGACCGGCGGCGATGAGAAGACCGGCCCGTTCACGCCATGGCCGTTCGAGCGCGAGTTCAGACGTAACAAACGCACCAGCGGCCACGAGATCGAGTTCAGTAAGATCAAGCCGATGGTCTATCACCAGAGCCTCGCCTGGGGAGTGAACTACGACCTGCAGGCCTACCAAGACGCGACCATCGCCCACGCCGTTTTCCAACTGCTACCCGAAGAGCTGCGCAAGCAAGACGGCCAGAAATTGCTCCACAACGCGATCGCCTTGAATCCCTATCACTTACTAGTCGTCGACACCGCCCTGGCATCGGCTGAAACGCCACAGGCACAGATCGAGTTTTGGGGGCAGTTCAAAGCCGCGCTAGCCAAAGGCAAAGGCAAACCCGGCTGCCCGACCAAGGGGCTGTATGTCACGACGGTGAAGAACAAGATGTTTGCCCGCATCGCCAAGCTCCCCGTGCCGAAAGACCCGAAACAGGCCGACAGGATCCTCGGATTCCTGCAGACGGAGAAGTGCGATCGCAATGATCTGCTCGAACGCTACCGCAATGTGTTGAAGAAGTAGCTCACTTTAACCCCGTAGTGTCCGGAAACTCGACTACAAGAGAACCTGCTGAAGTTCAAGCGGTTGAGGGAAAGCCAAATACCGTAGTTGGGAGTGTGTTCCGTCTGCTTGAAGCTGCAAGAATGCACAGATGGACGCATTCAAACTCATTCTGGTGTCCCTGGCCGGCTGGATGAACCGGCAGCAGCAGCACGTGATCGAATACTTGCAGGAGGAGATCAGGGTATTGAAAGAGCTGCAGGGCGACGGGCGGCCGAACTTCACGGATGACCAGAGGAGACGCCTGGCGCGCAAGGCCAAGCTGATCCGTTTCGGTCGGTTGAAGGAAATTGTGAACCTTGTCACGCCGCAGACCTTGCTGGCCTGGCACCGCAAGTTCATCGCGAAGAAATACGATTCCAGCGGCGTCCGACGGAGAGTAGGTCGACCACCAACTGCCGAGGAGATCCGGCAGATCGTAATCAAGGTGGCAGAGGAAAACCGTGGCTAGGGATATACGAGGATCCGGGGCGCGCTGGCCAATCTCGGGCACGAGATCGGGAGAGGAACCATCGCCAGTATCCGAAAGCAGGCCGGTATGGAGCCAGCGCCGGAGCGGGAGAGGAAGACTACTTGGGCCGAGTTCCTAAGGACGCACTGGGAGTTGCTGGGCGCCACCGACTTCTTCACTGTGGAGGTGTGGACGCTGCGCGGGCTCGTTCGCTACCACGTCCTGTTCGTGATCAGGCTCTCGACTCGCAAGGTGAACATCGCCGGGATCGTGCCTGAACCGGACAGGGAGTGGATGAAGCCGGTCGGGCGAAATCGCACCGACTGCTCAAGCGGATTCCTTATTGGATACTGCACCCCCTCTAACCCCGCCCGATAGGCGCCTAGGGACGCCGGGGTCAGAAAAGCAATTCCCTAGGAGCCTGTCGGACTTACCCGCTCCGGCAAGAATCATTTTAGAATTCGCCCAGATCCGCTCGCTGAATCGTCATTAAATCCATTTAAATCCTCCCCAGCAAACGGATCTGGATCGGAATTCTAA
>JBLHKE010000790.1:0-3604 GCA_047619485.1 Verrucomicrobiales bacterium
AGCGCCCACTATCACCAGATAGCTTAGCGTTTATCGCCTCGCCAGCGGGAATTTTCTCTGCGCCCCATTTCCACAGCAGGTTTCCGGAGGTGCCCCTAATGGTACCAGAACTCGTGGCCTAGGTTGTCGTCGGTGATCGGGCGGGCTTTTTGCGTGCCGGGGTCGTTCTCTAGGATCTCCTTTGTCCAGAGTCGCCGTTCGGTGGCCACGTCTTTGACGCCGGCATTGTCGAGGATGGAGACGATTTCCTCGAGGTCGTTTTTGCCTTCTTCGGTGGTGGTGTCGAACAGCGGAGTTCCTTCGTAGTTGTAGGCGGCGAGGGTGTCGCGCCAGCGGTCTTTGTCGAACTTCAGTGGGGCATTGCTCGCGAGGATGTTGTTTAAGAGCAGTGCGCAGTCGTCGAATACGCCCAGCGCCGTCTTGGCCGCACGATCGGATCCGGTGGCGTTGAAAAGGTAGATGCCTCCTGGGTTGAGGTGGTCGTTGATCTGCTCCATGAACTCGGTCGACAGCAGGCTGCTGGCGTGCTCGCGCCAGTGGTAGGTCGCGTTGGCGATCACGGCGTCGAATTTTCGATCTGGGTGATTGCGCAGCCAGCGGCGGCCGTCGTCGATGATGATCTCGACCTTGGGGTTGTCGAGCAGTCCCTTGACGGCGTCGTAGCGCGGGATGACGCGCTCGCTGTAGGCGGCGTTGATCTCGATGGCGGTGATCTTTTCGATGTGTGGGTTGTGGGCGAGGATCTGCGTCCAGGTGCCTCCACTCAGACCGATCACCAAGACTTCTTTAGGTGCCTCGTGGACGGCTGACAGAAAGTAGGGGCGCACCATCCACGATCCCGGTTTGAGCTCGGTGCCGATGTAGCCATCGTAGATTCCTCCACCGTAGATCTTGTTGCCTTGATCGATGGTGACGACTCCAAAACGGCTCTCGATCACGAGGTCGAAGCGTTCGCCGTGCTGGTAGTCCGACTTGAGTTGCAGTCGCTCGAAGAGGCCGGCGAACAAGAACGGTGCGGCGAGCAGCACCGCGACTCCGGTGGCGGCGGTGATCGCAAGCCGTTTGCCGAGCTGTGCGCCTTTCAGGTTCGAATAGAAAGCCAGCCCAGCCGAGAGGATCAGTCCGAGGATGGCGAGAAAAACTGAGATCTGCTGGATCGAGAATTTGTCCATCAGCACGAAACCGGTCAGCAGGCTCCCTGCACCGGAGCCGAGGATGTTGGCGAGGTAGAGGTAGGAAAGCCGAGCTCCGGCTTTGTCATCCGGCGGGATGGCGAAGTGGCAGATCAGCGGCAAGGTCGCGCCGAGGAGAGCTGCTGCCAATGCGATCAGCGGCAAGGTGATGAGGATCAACATCGCCCCGTGGCCGGTCTCAACCGCCTCATATGGGACGAGGGTCGCGAGCCAGGAGACGATTGGCACGACGAGGAAGCCGAGGGCGTTGGCCGCGAGGACGAACATCGAGAGGGTGCGCAAGTGCTTTGGGTTGCTGCCGTCACCGCCGTCTTGGAAGCGTAGGCTCCACAGCGAGCCGAGGGACAGTCCGATTAGGTAGGTGCCGAGCATCGCCCCGAACGCCCAGGCGCGCGAGGCGGTGACGAACGAGTAGAGGCGCACCCAGCAGATCTCGTAGCTGAGTGAGATGAAGCCGGTGAGGGCGACTAGGAGCAGGGCGGCTAGGAATCGTGGGTTCATGCTTGGGATCCCTTCTTGCGGAAGTAGAGGATGGTGAATCCAGCGATCAGGTTGAAGGCGACCGCGAGATAGATCGAGCGGGTCAGGCCGAGCATTCCGAGGAAGATAAAGGCAGCGAGCAGGGCACCGATGCCCGCGCCGAGGGTGTTGACGAAGTAGAGCATGCTGACCGAGTACCCGACGTTCTTGGACGCGTTGACATAGTGGGCAACCAGCAGCGGCAGGGTGCTGCCCATGAGCAGGGTGGGGATGAGGATCAGTGTTAGGGTGAGGAGCCCGATCTGGAGGGTGCCCTCATCGGAAGTGATGGTGCCGACCCAGCGGAACAGGTGTAGCGAGATCGCCCCGTAGAGACCGATCGAGATTTCGACGATGGCGAAAATCAAAAGCAGCGGGACACCCGGGCGCTTCGAGATGGCGCCACCGACGATGCTTCCAATGCCGAGCCCGAGCATGAAGGCGGAGACAACCATCGTGACGGATTCGATGTTGCTGCCGAAGATCGTTAGCAGCGCGCGCTGCCAGATCAGCTGGTAGAACAGGGCCGAGATTCCGGAGAGGGTGAAAATAAAGAACAGGGCGCGGCGGGGAATGCCGAGTGCGCTGGTTTGAGCAGCGGGCGAGAGAGTGGTCATCGGTGGATTTGGCGTGCGGATCGAACGGGCGGGCGCCCGCTGGAGAGCCGGTCTACTTCAGCTCTTTGATGCGGACGTTCTTGTACCAAACTGGGCTGCCGTGATCCTGGAAACCGATGTGTCCTTTGCGGGGGAGATTCTTGATGTCACCGAACTTGTGCTTGCTGCCGTCGGGGCGCTTCTTCGGTTCCTTGAAGTCGTCGAGGTTGACCGATGAGACCGGTTCTCCGTTGACCTGGACGCTGATTTTTGGTCCCTTGCAGGTGATCTCGATCTGGTTCCACTCGCCGATCGGTTTGTTCATGTTTTTCGATGGTGCTGCGAGATCGTAAATGGCACCGAGATCATGGGTTCCGGTGCCTTTGCCGCCCATCACCTGAATCTCGAAGCCGCTCTGCACAGGATTTTTCAAATTGCTGATGCGTAGGAAAATCCCGGAATTGGTCTTCGGCTTACTCAGCTTGAACTCGCAGCGGAGGATGAAATCGTCGAACTCACGCTCGTGGATCAACACTTGTCCGCCGCCCTTGAATGCCTGGATCGCGCTGTCTTCGATTTTCGACTTGATCGGCTTGCCATTGTTGTTCTTCCAGCCGTTAAGGTCTTTACCGTTGAACAACAGGACGAAACCATCGTTTTTTTCTTCGGCGCTGAGTGTGTTGTCTTTGGCCGAATCTTGGGCGTTGGCGATTCCGCAAGCGAGGGTGAGGGCGAGGAGAAGGAGTGGTTTCATTGCGTTAAGGATTTAGGTTCGGTTCGATCATAGGGACCGTTTGACCCCACATCATGCAGAGTGCCGCGATGAGGAAGAACAGTCCGATCACCATCAATACGACGAATTTTTTGCGGAAGACAACCGCATACATAAACACCAGCTTGACGTCCATCATCGGACCAAAGACGAGGAAGGCCTGGCGCGCGGCGGCAGAGAATACCATCTGCGCGGCAATGAAGGCGTCGGAGGTGCTACAGAGCGAGAGGATGAAGGCGAGCACCATCATCATCGGCACGCCGACGAAGTCGTTCTGGGCGAGGTGGTCGATCGCATCGCGCTTGATCTGCGAGCGGTAGAGCGCGGTGATCAAGACACCGATGGTGAAGTACATCCCGGTGTCGAGCAGGTCGCGCTGGGCGGTGCGCATCGCGTGGACGAGTTTGCTGCCGCCTTTCTTCTTAGGGGCGTGGTCGTGAGCTTTGTGCTCGTCGGCTTTGGATTGCTCCACTTTCTCTACCGTCTCTACCGTCTCTACCGTCTCTACCGTCTCTACCGTCTCT
>JBLHKE010000791.1:0-3602 GCA_047619485.1 Verrucomicrobiales bacterium
GTCAGGGCATCGATGCGCGCAACGCAAAGGTCGAGACGCGGCTGATTGGCCACCTGACGAACTTCGAGCCGAACCGCTTCGCTAGATCGGAGAACCCATTCATCGATGGCGTCGTGATCCCGAACGGAGGTGAGGATGTCGCGGTGCCAATTTCATCAACTGGAATGACGGTTCGCCTCCCGAAAGGCGATGGGAAGGCGTGGGACATCGTCCGCAACGGACCGGTAAACTCGCAGCACTCGCCGAAGCTAAGCGGGATCGATTTTTCGAAAGATCCGGACTCCCTGCTCGGGTTGCACGCGAATGCCGCGATCACCTTCGCGATATCGAATTTTCGCGCAACGATGGATGCGGAAGAACTGCGCTTTACGGCGCAACTCGGATACTTTGGCAAACAATCCGATCAGTCTCACGCCGATGCCTGGGTGTTTCTCGACGGGAAGAAGGTGGCGGCTTTTCGCAGGCTGAAGCGGGCCGACGGCTTGAAAAATATCGACATTCCATTGCACAGAGGAGCGCAGTTTCTCACTCTCGTTTCGACTGATGGGGGCAACGGGATCAGCATGGATCAGGTCGGGTTCGGGAATGCGGTGATCAGGCTGGCTGCGGCGGGGCTCTCCGAAGACGGTCGCGCCCGCGTCGCGAAGCTCCGGGCGCGAGTTGGTGCGATCGACGACGAAATAGTGGCTCTCGGCTCGGGGGTGGTCTACAGCATCGTGCCGCAAGGAGATAAACCTCCCGACGTCAGGGTGATGCGACGTGGTGATCCTGGGAGCGAGGTCGGGCAAGCGCTGGAGCCAGGCGCGATGTCTGTTCTCGCGATGCTCAAACCGAATCTCGGCGATGAGAAATCGACCGAGAGCGAACGCCGTGCCGCGCTCGCGCGCTGGATCACCGACTCGAAAAACCCGCTCACTCCACGAGTCATCGTCAACCGACTGTGGCACTGGCACTTCGGCCAGGGGATCGTCGATACACCGAGCGATTTCGGCCTCGGCGGTGGCAGACCATCGCATCCCGATCTACTCGACTGGTTGGCGCTTGAATTGCAACGCCATGATTGGTCGCTCAAAGCGATCCACCGCAAGATCTTGCTCAGCGACAGCTACCAGCAGGACTCGCGCTATTCCGGAGACGCAAAAGGTGTCGGCGTCGATGCCGACAACCGCCTCCTGTGGCGCCAGAACCCGCGGCGGATTGAAGCCGAAGCGATCCGCGATTCGGTGTTGTCGGTGAGCGGCAAACTGAATCGCGCCCGCGGCGGACCAGGCTACGAGGACTTCAAATACAAAGAGGCCTACGCGCCCGAATACACCTACATCACGGCCGACACTCCGGATCTGTGGAAACGTAGCATCTACCGCTACGTCGTGCGCACGACGCCGGATCAGTTCCTCACCACATTGGACTGTCCGGATCCGGCAAATTTGACACCGAAGCGGATGACGACGACCACACCGCTTCAGTCGCTGGCGCTTTACAACAACGATTTCATGCTGCGCCAGGCGGGCTACTTCGCAGAGCGCATCGAGGCAGAAGCCGGAGCTGTCGTTGCCGGGCAGGTCGCGTATGCGTTCCAGTTGGTTTTCGGTCGGCGGCCCTCAGCGACCGAGGGCAAGTTGGCGGCCAAGCTCGTCGAGAAGCAGAGTCTATTCGGCCTGTGTCGCTCACTATTGAACGCGAACGAATTCATCTATGTCGACTAGACGGAAATTTCTACAACGCGCCGGTGGTGGCTTGGGCGGGCTGGCTTTGGCATCGCTGCTCTCGCGCGAAGGTCGTTCCGCAACGACGCACCATCCCCCGAAAGCAAAACGGGTGATCCAGATTTTCTGTTCTGGCGGCATGAGCCATGTCGATAGCTTCGACTACAAACCCGAACTGGAAAAACGCGCTGGCCAGCCATTCGATCCGGGCGGCAAGTTACAGTTTTTTGCCTCAAAACCCGGCAACTGCCAGCCGAGCTACTGGAAATTTCGCCAGCACGGTGAATGCGGTCGTTGGGTCAGCGACCTGTTTCCAAAACTCGCCAGCTGCGTCGATGACATGGCTTTCATCTACTCGATGCGCAGTAAGACCGCGCTGCACGGCCCGGGAAATTTCCTCATGAATACCGGCCAGACGATGCCCGGCTTCCCGAGCATGGGCTCGTGGGTGACCTACGGGCTGGGCAGTGAAGCCGAAAACCTGCCAGCCTTCGTGGTTCTGCCGGACGTGCGCGGATTGCCGCCGGGCGGAATCATCAACTGGGGCGCCGGGTTCCTCCCGGCAGAGCACCAGGCGACGACACTCGACCTGTCAAATCCCGGCCAACCGATCGCCGATCTGTTCCCGCCAGAGAAATTCCTCGATGCAGAGAAATCCGCAGGCGATGCCGGCTTGGAGTTCTTGAAGAAGCTGAACCAGGAACACCGTGAGTCGCGTGCTGGCGACAGCCAGCTCGAGGCGCGCATCAAAGCGTATGAGATGGCAGCGCGGCTGCAGCTCACAGCACCCGAGGTCACCGACCTGCGCGGCGAATCAAAGGCCACGCAAAATCTCTACGCGATTGAACACGCTGATACCGGTCCCTTTGGTCGCCAATGTCTGCTGGCGCGCCGACTAGCCGAGCGCGGCGTGCGTTTCGTGCAGATCTACTGCGGAGCAGAAAACACCACTGCGGAAAAAATCCGCCCGAACTGGGACAGCCACGAAGACATTCGCCGCGACCACGGATACTGGGGCGCCGTGCTCGACAGCGGTGCATCGGCCTTAATCAAAGACCTGAAGGCGCGCGGGATGCTCGACGAGACGCTGGTGATTTGCACGACGGAATTCGGGCGGCAGCCAGGCGCCCAGGCTGGCAAAGGGCGCGATCACAACGCTGGTGCATTCACCGCATGGATGGCAGGCGGTGGCGTGAAACCAGGAATCGGCTATGGCAGCACCGACGAATTGGGTTTCAAAGCAGTCGATAAAATCGTCCACAGTTACGAGTTGCATGCCACTGCCCTGCAGCTGCTCGGTCTCGATCACGAGCGCTTGACCTGGTATCACAACGGGCTCGAGCAGCGGCTGACGGGATTTGAGGGAAATGGAGTGATCGACGACCTGATCGGCTAGCCCAACAACTCCCGCACCACCCGCGCGTGTGATTCTTCCCGTAAGGTGCAATCAATCGGCCGAACCCTAAAATACCTGTATTCCAGCACGAAACGACAGGTTCAGACTGTCGATCTATCCGGTTCCAATGTTCGGGGGAAATTATTCCTCCACTCGATGCCAGGGCGGTTCGAGCCGATCTCCGAGTTCGTAGTAGCGATGGGTGCCGAGGACATCTACCGCATCCTGTGCTTGGTTCCCGATGCCGAGATAAGCAGAAGTCGCCGAATTATCTGAAGACTTTGGGCAATGAGGTGTTCAGGAAACGAGAAATGAAAATGCCCATCGAGGACTTCGGTACGCCGGGTGATACGGCAGAATTCAAGCAGGCAATGGACACCCTGAAGACGGCGCACGGCGCGGGCAGGAACGTGCTGATCCATTGCGCGGCTGGCGTCGGACGATCCCGGTGTAATCAATTTTCCGGACACTACAGCGTCGAGCGATCGTGGATCAGGTAC
>JBLHKE010000792.1:0-3594 GCA_047619485.1 Verrucomicrobiales bacterium
AGAAGGAGCAGATCGACTTCGCCCCAGAGACGGATCGGCCGACCCTCGCGCGGCGAGTCGCGCTGGTGTTGACCGGGCTGCCTCCGGAGCCAGAGCTGCTTGCGGCTTTCCTCGCCGATGCCAAACCGGGTGCCTACGAGCGCCTGGTGGATCAGCTCTTGGCGAGCCAGCACTACGGTGAACACCAGGCGCGCTACTGGCTCGATGCGGTGCGCTATGGCGACACCCATGGCCTGCACCTCGATAACCGCCGCGGCATCTACCCTTACCGTGACTGGGTCATCATGGCGCTCAACGAAAACCTGCCGTTTGATGAATTCATCACGTGGCAGCTCGCCGGCGACCTGTTACCAGCCCCGACCTTGGAACAGCAGGTGGCGACTGGCTACGTGCGCATGAATCCGAGCACCTCCGAGGGCGGCGCGATCGCTGCGGAATTTCAGGCGAAGAATAATTTCGATCGTGTCGAGACGTTGGGCACCGTGTTCCTAGGATTGAGCATGACCTGTTCACGTTGCCACAACCACAAATACGACCCGATCATGCAGAAGGAGTACTACCAGTTGATGGCCTTCTTCAACAGCACTGCGGAGAGTCCGCTGGATGGCAACAAATACGACTACGCGCCAGTCGTCAAGGCGCCTCAGAATTTGGCGGCTTGGAGTGCTTGGCGTGCGGCGGAGGGCGATGCCGCCAAACGGGCAGAGATAGAGAAGAGCTTTGTTTCGACACTGGTGGCAAAAGAGCTTCCTAAACCCAGGACTACCCAAGTGTTGGATCGGGGCGAATACGATCAGCCACACGGTGATCCGCTGCAGCCAGGAATCGTGGCGGCGGTCGGGCCATTTCCAGAGGGTGCACCGAAGAACCGGCTCGGCTTGGCGCAATGGCTAACCTCGCGCGAGAACCCGATGACGAGCCGCGTGCTGATCAATCGCGTCTGGCAGCGGGTCTTTGGTGATGGGCTGGTTCGCACGCCAGAGGATTTTGGTTATCAGGGTGAGCAGCCGACCCATCCGCAGCTCTTGGACTGGCTTGCGGTCGAATTCCAAGAAGGCGGATGGGACTTGAAGAGGATGATCCGCCTGATGGTGACCAGTCGCACCTTCCGCCAAGACTCCCGGTTCCGTCCAGAACTGATCGATCCGGTGAACCGCAAGCTGGCCCGGGGGCCGAGCCCGCGTCTCGATGCAGAGGTCATCCGCGATGTCGGCCTGTGGGCGAGCGGCTTGCTCGATCCGAGTATGGGAGGTGAGGGGGTCAAGCCCTACCAGCCGGCGGGGCTCTGGTCCGCGCTGATGCACCCGGCCAGCAATACGAAAAAGTATGTCACCGACAAGGGCGAGCAGGTCTACCGGCGCAGCCTCTACGTCTACTGGAAGCGCACCAGCCCACACCCGATGATGACCCTCTTCGACGCGCCCAACCGCGAGTCGAGCTGTGTGCAGCGCTCGCGTAGCAACACGGCGCTGCAATCACTCGGTCTGCTGAACGAGACCCAGCGCACCGAGATGGCTCGCTCGATGGCGCAGGGTTTACTTACAGGTGGTGGCGACGACAACGCGAAGATCGACGAGGTGTTTCGCCTGCTCGCCTGCCGACCGGCGGATGAGGCCGAGCGCAAAGCATGCACCGACCTGTTGGCGACAATGCGTAAGCGCTACAAAAAAGCACCTGAGGAAGCCAAGAAACTCCTTAGTATCGGTGCGGCCGCCAAGGATGCGTCTCTTGACCCGGTCGAACATGCCGCCTGGGCACAGGTCGCTTCAACCGTCCTCGCCAGCGATATTTCCATCCTGCTCTATTAAAAAAGTAAATGTGGCGACCAGAAGTCACCACCACGAAGCCAAAAAATCTGCGTTAATCTGCGCCAATCAGCAGTTAAGAATCGAAGCCAAGCCAAGCCAAGCCAAGCCATGAATCCATTCCAAGAAAACGATCTAATGCTCACCCGCCGGCAGCTATTCGGCCGCTCGGCGCTCGGTCTCGGCACCGCGGCTCTCTCCCAACTGCTCGGCAAGGAGATGCTCGCCGCCGACGGCACGATGAGGACCGCGCTGCACCATCCGGCCAAAGCCAAGCGAGTCATCTACCTGTTCATGAGTGGCGGCCCCAGCCATCATGACATGTGGGATTACAAGCCGAAGATGCGGGAGATGGCCGGGCAGGATCTACCGAAAGACATCCGTGACGGCCAGCGGATCACCGGGATGACCGCCGGGCAGAAGACTTTGCCAATTTGCCCGTCGAAATACAAATTCACCAAGCACGACAACAACGACAAGGGCGTGTGGGTCAGCGAACTGCTACCACACACGGCGACCGTCGCGAAGGATCTCTGCGTCGTCCACAGCACTTTCACCGAGGCGATCAACCACGACCCGGCGATCACCTACATCCAGACCGGTAGTCAGATCCCGGGGCGTCCTAGCTTGGGTGCTTGGTTGAGCTACGGCCTCGGTAGCGAGAACGAGAACCTGCCTGGCTACGTCGTGATGCACGCGAAGACGAGCTTCGCTGAACAGAGTCTGTTCGGGCGCCTGTGGGGGAGCGGCTTCCTGCCGTCTGACCACCAGGGCGTGCTGATGCGCAGCCAGGGGGATCCAGTGCTCTACCTCAGCAATCCAGATGGGGTTTCGCGCAGCGACCGGCGTGCCCAACTCGATGCGCTGACTGCGATCAACCAGCGGCAGCACCAGCGTTTCGGCGATCCGGAAATCCTCGCGCGCATCCGCCAGCACGAGATGGCCTACCGGATGCAGGCGAGCGTGCCGGAGCTCATGGACCTGTCCGGTGAAGACGATTCGACCTTCGAACTCTATGGCGAGGAGGCACGCCAAGCAGGGACGTTTTCAGCCTGTTGCCTGAATGCCCGAAGGCTCGCCGAGCGCGGTGTGCGCAACATCCAAATCTTCCACCGCGGGTGGGATGCTCACGGCAACCTGCCGAGGGAGCACGAGTCGCAGTGCCGGGATATCGACCAGGCCTGCGCGGCACTGATCAAAGATCTGAAACAACGCGGCATGCTCGATGAGACCCTGGTGGTCTGGGGCGGCGAGTTTGGGCGCACGGCCTTCTCCCAGGGGAAAATGAGCGACAAGAACTACGGTCGCGATCACCACCCACGAGCGTTCACGGTGTGGATGGCTGGTGGGGGGATCAAGCCAGGCATCACCTACGGCCAGACCGATGACTACGGCTACAACATCGCCCACGCTGACGGGAGTCCGATGCTGCCGTCTCCGGGCAAGGAACGCTGGACGCCGGGGACGATGCACATCCACGATCTCAACGCGACCATTCTGCATCTGTTAGGGATCGACCACAAGCGCCTCACCTACCGCTACCAAGGACGCGATTTCCGACTCACCGATGTCGATGGCCACGTGATGCATGATCTGATTGCGTAACTTGGCCTAGCGGTAGCCGTCTCGCGCCCGCGTTAGACCACCGCGCACAACGATCATTGATGATGGCACGCAAGTGTCAAAACCAAGGAGCCAGGAGCGTCTCGGTTCGTCACCAAAAAACTTGCGGCGAGACGCCCCAAGCTCCTTGATCAATGGCGTCACCGAGGCATCGATGATTCACAAA
>JBLHKE010000793.1:0-3584 GCA_047619485.1 Verrucomicrobiales bacterium
GGAGGGACGGCGGATCGAGGGGCTCGTCAACCAGTGGATGTTCTTAGCGAGGCCGGAGCCGCCGAAACGGAGGCTCCAGGATGTGCGCGTGTGTCTCGGCGAGGTTTTGGATTCTGTTAGTGCCCTAGCGGTTCATGCCGGTGTGAAAGTGGTGCGTGGGTTTGGGGCGGCCGAGCTCGAGTGGGAGATCGACAGCGATCGGATGGCGCAGGTGTTCCGCAATCTTGCGATGAACGCGGTGCATGCGATGCCTTCTGGCGGCGAACTGCACGTAACGATCGAGCCGGGTGTGGCAGTGGTGTTCAGCGACGCTGGTAAGGGATTTTCCGAAGAGGCGCTGCAGCGTTGGGGCGAGCTCTTCTTTTCGACCAAGGAAGGCGGGATGGGCATCGGATTGAGCGTGGCTGCGGAGATCGTGCGCGCCCACGGGGGCGAACTCCGTGTCGAGAATGGATCTGCCGGAGCAGTGGTTTCAGTGACTTTGTAATATGAGAACGCGACGAGTATTAATTGTAGAAGACGAGCACGCATTGGCTCTAGCGCTGTCCATCGTGGTGGTGCGCGCAGGTGCCGAGGCGGTGAAGGTTGCCTCTGGGGCAGCCGCCTTGGAGGAGCTTCAAAGTGGTGGTTTCTCTTTGGTGATCCTCGACATCGGACTACCGGACATGAGTGGGCTGGAAGTCTTGCGCAGCGCTTTCCCCGATACTGGCGAGCTGCCGGTGCCGGTGTTGGTGATCACTGCGCATGGCAATTTGGAAAATGCGATCGCAGCCCGCAAGCTTGGCGTCGCGGACTACCTCGTGAAACCGCTCGACCTGCCGGTGTTCCAGGAGGTGCTGGCAAGGCACTTGAAGCCAGTGCCGAAGATGGAGGAAGAGGTCGTCGTGGTCGAGAACGAGACGACGCTCATCGGTGGCGCGGTGGCGATGCAGCCGGTGTTCCGCGAGATTGCGCACGCCTGCTCGGTTTCGATGCCAGTGGTGATCTCGGGTTCGACTGGCACCGGGAAGTCGCTCGCCGCACGGGTGGTTCACACCAACGGCGAGCAGCAGGGAGGGCGAGTGTTCTCGCTGGGTGAGCCCGCGGACGGGCAGGGGAGCCTGCTAGTCGAAGATGTTGGTTCACTCGGGGCTGAGGCGCAGGCGGACCTGCTCGAGATTTTAGAAAATGAATCGCTGCGCGTTATCGCGACGTCGCGGGTGCCGTTGCACGATTTGGTTGCTGCCGGCGAATTTCGTGACGACCTCTACTACCGCCTCAACGTGGTCGAGATCCGCCTGCCTGATCTGGTTGCTCGGCGCGAGGACATCCCGGCTCTCGCGCAGTATTTTCTGGGGCGCGCAGCGAGCGATCGATCGATCCGTTTTGCCCCGGAGACGATGGCTGCGTTGGAAAAATACGACTGGCCAGGCAACGTGTTGGAGCTGCGCAATGCGATCGAGTATGCGGTTGGCGTTTGCGCTGGCGCACAGATCTTGTCGCAGCACCTCCCCCCCTCGGTGGCAGTGGAGAGAGCCCCGGATCGGGGCGACCTGGTCGCTAGTCTGCGGGTTTGGCTCGACCAGCAATTCGATGCGAGCGCTGAGGGGAAGGGGATGCTCTACGCTGATCTGATCGGCGAGTTGGAAGGGGCGCTGCTGCAAGAGTTGCTGCGCCGTTTCGATGGCAAGCCGACACGTCTCGCGGCGGAACTCGGGATGAACCGGACGACGCTGCGTAAGAAGTGTGCCCAGCTCTTGGGCGATGGCTAGTTGTGCTGGCGGCTCTCCGGAAGCAACTGTCGCTCCACGTATTTCGCTAGCACATCGAACTCCAGGTTGACCATCTGGCCGCTCGCCATCGTTTTCAAGTGGGTCTCCTGGATCGTGTGCGGGATGATGTAGCAGGTGAGCGTTCCGGCTTCATCATCGAGGGTTGCCACAGTCAGGCTGATACCGTCGATGGCGATCGAGCCTTTGGAGATAACGTATTTCTTGAATGCACCCGGCAACTCGAGCTGTAGCATGAAGTCGTTGCCGGTCTGTGAAAAATCGACGACCCTAGCTGTCGTGTCGACGTGCCCTTGGACGAAGTGCCCACCGAGCCGCTGGTCGGCGCGCAGGGCGCGTTCGAGGTTGACCAGCGAGCCCGTCTCGAGGTCGCCGAGATTGGTTACGCGCAGTGTTTCCGCGAGCAGGTCGTAGGCGACCGTGCCGGCATCGGGATCGATCTCAGTCGCCGTCAAACAACAGCCGTTGGTCGCGACGCTGTCGCCCGGGGAGAGTTCGCCCGCCATGCTCGCGCCGACCTCGATCACGAGTCGGGAATCCTGCCCGCGCGTGGCTGGGGTGATAACGGTTCCTGTGGCTTCGACTAGTCCTGTAAACATGTGCTCAACCTAGCGTTCTACGTAGGTTTGTCGGCAATTTTCTTGAGTCCTTGACCGCCCCGGTGGCCGTGTCTAGGGTCGTCGTCTTATGGAAAATGTCATCATCATCGGAACCGGTTGCGCGGGCTACACCGCAGCGATCTACGCAGCTCGTGCCAACCTCGAGCCGCTCATTCTAGCCGGCACCCAACCGGGCGGTCAGCTGACGACCACCACCGAGGTGGAGAACTACCCAGGGTTCCCCGAAGGGATCATGGGACCCGACCTAATGCTGGCGATGGGGAAGCAGGCAGAAAAATTTGGCACCCGCATGGAATGGGAGACCGTCACGGCAGTTGAGAAGCAGGAAGGCGGCACCTTCAAGGTCATCACCGGCTCGAAGGAATACGAGACCAAGACCGTGATCATCGCAACTGGCGCGGCTCCGCGTCACCTAGGTCTGCCGAATGAGAAAGAACTTATCGGTCGCGGCCTGACCTCCTGCGCCACCTGTGATGGGGCGTTTTTCAAAGACGTCCCGGTCTGCGTCATCGGCGGTGGCGACTCCGCCTGCGAAGAGGCGAGTTTCCTGACCAGGTTCGCCTCCAAGGTCTACCTGATCCACCGGCGCGACGAGCTACGCGCCTCCAAAATCATGGCCGACCGCGCGCTAGCGAATGACAAGATCGAGCCCGTCTGGGACACAGGGGTGACCGAATACCTCACCGACGACGCCGGCGCGATGCGTGCGGTGAAATTGGAAAATCTCAAGACCGGTGAGGAGAGAGAACTCGATCTGAAGTGCGTGTTCGTAGCCATCGGCCACGTCCCGAACACCCAGTTCTTGGAGGGGGTGATCGATCTAGACGACAACGGCTACGTCCTTCAGCAGCCCGGCAGCACCCGCACCAACATCGAGGGCGTCTTTGCCGCCGGCGATGTCGCCGACCATGTCTACCGCCAAGCGATCACCGCCGCCGGAAACGGCTGCGCCGCAGCGTTAGATGCCGAGCGATATCTGGCGGAGCACGAGTAGCATCAGTCAGTAGAAGGCGAATTCACGCTTCTTCTGATTGGGAGAGATCGCCCTCACATTGGAGGAGTCGCATCTGACTACCACTCGATCGTTCTTTGAGTGAAGCTTAGGGCTTGTCAGTAAATAACTCTTACAATCTGCTGGTTATTTTGGCCATCACCCGCGTTAGCTTCCAACTCAAATAGCCCGCTATCATCGCTG
>JBLHKE010000794.1:0-3580 GCA_047619485.1 Verrucomicrobiales bacterium
GCCCCGACCGCCCAGTCCTTGTTGATCGGTTCCTAGAAGACGCCATCGAAATCGACGTCGACGTCATCTCCGACGGCGACACCTCAGTCCTCGGCGCCATCATGGAACACATCGAGCCAGCCGGCGTACACAGCGGCGACAGCGCCTGCGTCATCCCGCCATTCTCCCTCAGCGAAAGCATGAAAGCCGAGATCATGGCTGCCGCCAAAAACCTAGCCAAAGAGCTAGAAGTCCGCGGCCTGATGAACATCCAGTTCGCCGTCAAAGACGAAGACCTCTACGTCATCGAAGTCAACCCGCGCGCCAGCCGCACCGTCCCCTTCGTCAGCAAAGCCATCGGCGTCCCGCTAGCCAAACTAGCCGCCAAAGTCATGGCCGGCGAAAAACTCGTCGATCTAGGCTTCACCGAAGAAGTCTACCCGACCCACATCAGCGTCAAAGAAGCCGTCTTCCCATTCGCCAGATTCCCAGGCATCGACATCCTCCTCAGCCCCGAGATGAAAAGCACCGGCGAGGTCATGGGCATCGACAAAGAATTCGGCATGGCCTACGCCAAAAGCCAGATGGCCGCCGGCGAAAGCCTCCCAGCCAGCGGCAACATCTTCCTAAGCGTCAAAGACGCCGACAAGCAAAAGTCCGTCCAGATCGCCAAAGACTTCCACGACCTAGGCTTCACCATCTACAGCTCAACCGGCACCGCCAAAATCCTAAACGAGCAAGGAGTCCCCGCCAAAACCCTCTTCAAACTAGCCGAAGGCCGCCGCCCCAACGTCCTAGACATGATCAAAAACGGCGAGGTCAGCCTAATCATCAATACCCCAAGCGGCCAAGCCCCAAGAGAGGACGAAGTAAAAATCCGCTCCACCGCAGTAGCCAACCGAATCCCAGTCCTAACCAACCTGCGAGCGGCGGAGGCCAGTATCCAAGCCATCCGTAGCCTGCAGAAGAACGAGATGGGCGTGCAGACGCTGCAGGAGTATCACGGGCTAGCGTAACGAAGCTGGGGCGTCTCGCCTCTTGGTAATCCCGTGGTGGTGGAATGCCCACTTCAAATTGATCACCAACACAACCCTACCTGACCAACCGAGTTCAAGTTTGGCCGCTGCCTTGGAGGGTTTGCAGTTCGTCCGGGCTGCCCCGATTCGCTCGCCTGCGCGGGCACAGGATTTGATGCTCCGCCAACGGATCGTTGCTTACAAGGTGGGTGAACTGGAGCGGAGGATGGAACGGGTTCAAAGCAGCTGCCACCTTCGTCTCTTCGTGCGAGATTATTTCTCCTCCGCCCGATCGATGACAATCGGAAACTCCCAAGGTTTATCCTTCGTTTGCCCTCCGATCTCGGCTACCACAGTGCCGTGAAAACCATCCCGCGATACTTTCTCTTTTTCATCCTGCTTACCCTCAGCGCAAACGCCGAGTTGCGCCTGCCGAACATTTTTGGCGACCGGATGGTGCTGCAGCGCGATCAGCCGGTCAGGATCTGGGGATGGGCTGATCCCGGCGAGCAGGTGAAGGTGCGTTTCGCCGGCCAGTCGAAGAGCGCCACCACAGGCGCCGACGGTAGCTGGTCACTCGAACTCGATCCCTTGGCCGCCTCAAGCGAGCGACGCGATTTTCGAGCTGGTGAGATCACCTACAATAATGTGCTAGTCGGCGATGTCTGGGTACTCGGCGGGCAGAGCAACATGGAGGCGGCGCTGCGCAATATTCAAAACGGCGACCTCGAAGTGATCGCCGCGAACCAATCTGAGATCCGCCTGATGACGATCCCACTGCGCGCCAGCCCCAAACCGCTCGATGATTTCCCTCGCCTCGACGAATACAACAGCTGGAGCAATATCACCGAACGCAAGGGCGACTGGCTGATCTGCTCGCCGGAGAACGTCGATCTATTTTCGGCGATCGGCTACGTCTTCGGCAAACGCATCCACCAGGTGACCGGCGTTCCGATCGGTCTCGTCGATACGTCGTGGGGCGGCACGACGGTCGAAGCTTGGCTGTCACGCCCAGCCTTGGAAGCGATCCCTGAAAGCAAACCACTGCTAGACCACTGGGCCGCACAAATCGCCGAATACGACGCGGAGGCATCCTTGAAACAAGAGATCAAACGCTGGGAGCAGCGTGCGAAAAAGTTAAAGGCCGCAGGCAAGCCGGCCCCGGACAAACCGACCAAGCCCAAACCGAGCCCTGCGGTGAACCGAAACAATCCGGCCGCCGCTTACAATGGAGTGATCGCGCCGTTCGAGCGCTTCAACATCAAGGGCGCGCTGTTTTACCAGGGAATCAACAACGCTGTCGGGGGCGCACGACCACAGCTCTATGCAAAAACCTACACCGCACTGATCCCCGAATGGCGACGCGTTTTTGGCCAGGCCGAGCTACCCTTCGGCATCATCCAGATGGTCAGCTGGGGATTTCCGCCGAACATGCAAGAGACCGAGACCTCCCTGGTTTCAGCCGCACCATTCATTCGCGAGGCGCAATTGAAAGCGCACCTCGCCCACCCCAATACGGGATTTGTCTGCGCCTACGACACCGGCCACATCCAGATGCACTCGCCGTTCAAATCAATCCTCGGCGAACGCATATCGCGCTGGGCGCTCGCGACGCAGTACGGCCAGAACGTGGCTTGGAAAACGCCAATCTTCCAGAAGGCTGAGTTCAAGGATGGTGCGGCGCTCGTCTCCTTCGACGAGCCGGTGCACCCGAAGTACGGCGGCCGCGCGCGCATCGAGGGATTTGTGATCACCGGGATCGACGGACATTTCCACCCGGCGCAAGCCTCCTTGGAATCCAGTAATTCGTGCCGGGTCTGGAGCGATCTGGTCAAAGATCCCGTAGCTGTCCGCTACGCTTGGGCAACTTTCCCTTCCGGCACGCTGGTCACCTCAGGAAGCACCGGACTGCCAGTAGCGCCATTCCGCAGCGACACTGAAATTTGGCCCGATGCACAATTCGAAAACACAAACGTGCAGCGGACTCACCAAAAAAAACAGCTCGAACGCGCGAAAGAGCAATTGCGGCAACGGAAGTTGAAGGAGGCGAAGCTGGTCTTGGAACCCGAGGACAAAAACTGACAGGTCCGGCCAGCTTTAGGCATTCTTTTACCTCGAACAAACACGAATCTTAAATGGGGTGTCCTCGAAGCATCCATCATTAGTGCCGACTCGTGTCCATTAGTGGTTCCAAAACCCAGTGCCTAGGCGACCTTCCCCTCCGGCACGCTGGTCACCTCAGGCAGCACTGGCTTGCCGCCTATCGTGAATTCAAGAGCCATTCAAGGGGACAGTCTCCTTGAACTGGTGGGATTGGGCGCCCCCCTTCTCCCTCCTCAACAATGCCCTCAGGAACACCCTGCAAAAAGCAAATTTCTAGCAATAATAAAGATTCGTTGTTGTAGCTCATACCCATCCATTGATGACAATTCCCATCCTCCGTAGAGCTTTCCTGTTCTCCCTGTTTTCCCTGTTTTCCACATTTTCCCTTGCCGCTGCGGAAAAGGTGGTTCTCCGTCCTGCTGTGGAAATGACAGCCCGTGATGGTCTGCCGAATTTTCTCGCGAAACTGGAAGCGGAGAAAG
>JBLHKE010000795.1:0-3580 GCA_047619485.1 Verrucomicrobiales bacterium
ACACCCGTGCTGACACGCAGAAGCTGTGGAGCGAGGTCGACGTCTCAGCAGTAGTCGACGCCCAGCAAGGGGGCATCGCCAGCAAGATCCGCAAGGAGCGTGGCAGCTACGAGATCTCCTATAAGATCAACCTGATGATCCCGCAGCCAAGCACGACCCTCGAGCAGCTCTCGGGGCTCAACCCAGATCTGGCGCAGATGTTGCCGGGCCTCGGCACGATGCTCGAGACGGCCAAGGTGTCGCCGTTCTACCACAAGCTCTACGAGCTCAAGCAGAAGCGCGTCCAGCAGAACGTGTTGAGTTTGCACCGGATCCTGTCGCGCCACCACATGTTCGATTGCGAGACGGTGTTAGAATTGGTGCATCCGGAAACCAAGGAGAAGGCGCTGCTGATCCAGGGAGAGATGGATGTGGTGTCGGATGGTTCCGACGGCGACCGCATGCCGAAGTTCGACGCAGAGATCGCGACCTCTGACAATTACCAGCCGTTCACCAGCTACTACTGGAAGAAGGTGACCGACCAGCCGAACCCGATGTTACCGAAATGGCAGGAGCGTCTAGCGGAGGCGGAGGCGGCGGCGAAGAAGCCGGGCTTGAATTCTACGCGCCTGCGCGAGGCTAAAAGCCTGTTGGCCGAGCGCAAGAACGAAGTCGCGCGCATGAAGTCGCAGAGCTGGTTGATCGCGCGTGCCGACCCGTTCATCGTCATTCCCCTGTCGCTGCACGACTATGGCAGCAGCTACGATTTCGGTCCGCGCATCGGTGATTACGCGGTGGTCATCTACGGGAAGAAGTTGTACCCGGCGATCGTCGGGGATGCTGGTCCGCGCTGGCTGACCGGCGAGGCCTCGTTGCGAATGGCGAAGGAACTCAACCCGAAAGCGACCCCCTACAACCGGCCGGAGAGCGACCTCGAAGTGACCTACCTAATTTTTCCAAAGACGCGCGAGTGGCCGGGATCGCAGCCTGACTACCAGAAGTGGCGTGAGAAGTGTGCGGAATATCTGGGCAGGCTCGGCGGGATCGGCGAAGGCTACGAATTGCACGAGTGGGAAGATACATTGGAGCCATCAGCGGCGGCGGGCGAGTGAGTGGCTGAGAAAAAGCATTGGTCCCGGGGCACGCTCGCGCTAGACTGCCGGTGACCCAACTCAATCTCTAAAAAGCATGGCAAGGAAGAAGAAACCGAAGTCGAGCGCACCAGCGAGCTCGAAGCTGATCGTCCCCGGATCTGAAACCGGCAGCAAATCCCAGCTGTTGGTTCCGGGTGGTGAGATGGGGGCGAGCATTGCGAACGATCCTGATCCGGCAGCGGAGCCTGCGCAACCAGCGCTAGTGACCGAGGGCACCCCGCCCGAGGCGGGGGGGGACGAATTTACGGTGATCAACGAAGATTATCAGGAGCCGGAAGTTGCCGAGCCGGAACAGACGGCAGTGAAAATCACCGCGATGGTGCCGCCGTCGCCTGAGGTGGAGGAAGAGGTTGCGGCGGAGCCCGAGGCCGAGACTTATATGGAACCGGTCGCCCCGGTAGCGATGGAAGCGCCCGAAGCGCAAGTTTACGCGCAGGAAGCGCAGGTTGACGAGCTGCCAGCCGAGCAGGCCTACTACGAAGCGCCAGCGGAGCCGGTTTACGAAGAGCCGGCGACCGAGGCTTGGGAACAGCCGCAGCAGGAGGTTCTCCAACCAGAATACTACGAGCAGCAGGCGCCACAGGTGCCGCCGCCGACCATGGCCGTGCCCGCAGAGCCGGCAGCTTATTCGCAGTACGCGCCGCCACCGATGCAGGGGCCGCCGCCACAGCAGCCCTACGGTTATGGACCCCCGCCCGGTTATCAACAGCCAGGTCAACAGCCGCCTATGTATCCAGGCGCTAACATGGCACCGATGCGCAACGTGCCGAGTTGGGCGCTGATCCTGGTCGGGTCGCTGGTTGGGTTTTTAGCTGCCATGATGATCTTCAAGTTCACCGGCATGGGCGCTGCGTTGCGTGCCGATTTGATCAAAGAGGGGCGTGATGATCGCGATGCTTATTACAAGAAAGTCATCGACCAACTCAAAGACGATGGCTATGGCGTTGAAGAGGAACAAGAACCGGAAGTGAAAGACGAAGAGGGCGAAGCGAAGCCGGACGCGGAGGGTGAAGATGAGGCGGCTGAGGAGGTTGATGCAGAGCCCGAGCTGTAGAAAGACGCTAGATAAGAGCTAGAGTCTGAACTTTTCTGCTAGGAGGAAGGAACCGATTGGCGATTCGGCAAGATGCCGGATCCACTTCGCTCCGGCATCCTGCCGAGACGGTCACGCCATCAACGTGTCATCCCGAGCAATTCGAGATAGGTGTCGAGATCTCTGGCGCTGAAGCAGCAGAAGGTGATCTCCAATTGATTTTCGAATTTGCGCGCAGCCTCGACGGCGATGGCAGCTGCTTCGTTGGCCGGGTAGTTGAAAATCCCAGTGCTCACGCAGGGGAAGGCAATCGATTTGATCTCGGGCCTGTCGGTGGCGAGCTGGAGCGATTTCTCGTAGCAGGATTTCAATTGCTCTGCTTCCCCGCTGCCCCCACCCGTCCAGACGGGGCCGACGGTGTGGATGATGAATGTTGCGGGCAAGTGGTATGCCCCGGTGATTTTCGCCTCACCGGTGGTGCATCCACCGAGCAGGCGGCACTCTTCGACGAGTTCGGAACCCGCCGCGCGGTGGATCGCCCCGTCGACGCCACCGCCGCCGAGCAGGCTGGAGTTGGCGGCGTTGACGATCGCATCGACCTCGAGCTGGGTGATATTTCCGAGGATCGGTCTCATGACGATCTCAGGATGGCTAGTGAGAACTCGGTTTGTCGAGCTTCTTTGGCGGTTTCTTGGTAGGAGAGGCGCGACTGGTTCCGGCTATCCGGCCGTTACGACATTACTGAATCAGCTCCGCTCGCAGGCGCAGGTAGCGGCGAAGTTCACCTCCGAGGAACTCGGGGATGCTCTGGAAGGTGAGTGTACTCGTGCCGTCGCCGTTGTTGGTCTTGGTGATTGTGAAGGTGTCGACAGGAGCGTCTCCCCAGCCGGTGAGATCGGTGGAGATCTCAAGGGCGAGGGTGACGTCGTCGGCGCCGTGATTGGTCTGCACGCTCACGGTGAGTTGTCCGCCGCTGGCGCTGATGGTGACTGGTAGGGGATTCGGGCTGCTGTCTGAGGTTCCCAGCGCGTGTTCTAGAAGCGCATCGAGGTCATCTCCATCAGCGTCAGCGTTGGGGGCACCGGAGAAGGTGACCGCATCGCTCGTGCCAGGGTTACCTCCGACGGTGGTGCTGGCGCGCCAGCTGAGTGGTTCATCGTGATCGGGGTTGCTGGTCGGGTTGATCAGGACAAGGCTGAAGCCGGATCCGTCCGCGTCCTCTGGCCATGGGGCGTTGTCGTTGTAGGTGAAATCGCGCACGGTGCTGTTGCTGGCGTCCTCTAGCTTGATCCGGTCGCTGCCGTTGTTGAGTCGGGAGCTGTTCTGGAAGTCGGTGAAATTAACCACGATGCGCGCGCCGGGCGTTAGCAGGGTGCCGCCCGGGAAGCTGTAGTCGATGCCAGCCGTGAACTTC
>JBLHKE010000796.1:0-3580 GCA_047619485.1 Verrucomicrobiales bacterium
TAACAGAAAATCATGAAAACGCGGAAACTTACACCTCTTGCCGCCGCGATGGCAGGCCTCGCATTCTCTGCCGCCTCGGCGAATGCGGCTGCGATCGTCGTGTCCTCTTATACTTACGGCACGAACGCGGAATCGCAGCCCCAGCCGACCTCTTTCCAAAGCGGCCTAATCTCCGATGTCGGCAATGTCAAACTGACCGACGGCCAGCTCGCCACTGGGACCTGGAATGATGGAACCAATGTCGGCTTCCGCAACGACGCCGAAAACGGCAATCCACAGCCGCGCGTGATCTTCGATCTTGGTAGCGCCTACACGGTGGCGGCGGTCGATGTATTTTCCGTGACTGCCTTTCTCTCGAGTACTGAATCGGTCTCGATCTCATCCAGCGCAGACGGCCTTACCTTCAGCGCGGCGATCACCGTGAACCCGCTCGTGTGGAGCGGTGGATTTACCAACACCAACCTCCAGCAGGCATCGGTCGATACGTCGTCACTGCCCGCAGGGCAATTCTACCAGCTGGACTTCTTCGATCCCGCTCAGTGGATGATGATCAACGAGATCGAATTCGATGGCACGGCGGTTCCCGAACCTTCTGCTGCTGTCCTGCTCTCGCTCTGTGGACTCGCCCTGTTGCGTCGTCGGCGCTAGCGGGAACTGGCACTAATTGAGACCGGAGCTTGGGCGGAAGCACCCGACGACCGTGAACATTTGAATCACGGACATCCTGTTCGTGCCACTTCGGCATGGCTTGAGCTCTTAAGAGGAGGCTTTCGTGATGGTGGAGTTTGAAGTGGGTTGGAAGTCCGTTCTCGGCTCGCGCTACGCCCATATTTCAACTGCGACACCTCTTCATAAAAACCGACAATGAGAAAATCTGTCTTCCTTATCCGGCTTGTGGCCACTGTGGCAATGATCTCTGCAAATGGGATCACCCAGATCATCCATGCCGCGCCGATCGCGGTGTCGTCCTACACCTACGGCACCAACGTGGAATCTCAGCCCCAGTCGACTACTTTTCAGGGCGGCTCGATCTCCGACGTCGGCAATGTGAAACTGACCGACGGCAACCTCGCCACTGGGAGTTGGAACGATGGGACGAACGTCGGTTTTCGGAACGATTCCGACAACGGCAACCCGCAGCCGCGCGCAACTTTCGATCTCGGCGGCGCCCACAGCGTGGCGACGATCGACCTCTGGTCAGTGACCGCGTTCAACTCCGCCAATGAATCGATCGCGATTTCATCAAGTCCCGATGGCGTGAACTTCGGTGCGCCGGTTGTGGTGAACCCGCTTGTGTGGAGCGGAGGATTCGCGAATACCAACCTGTTACAGGTCTCGATCGATGTGTCGTCGCTGCCAGCTGGGCAATTCTACCAGATGGATCTCTTCGACACCGCTCAGTGGATGATGATCAACGAAGTGCAGTTCGACGGTGGACCTGCCGGTCCCGACACTACCCCGCCGGCGCTAGCAGGAAGTGATATCGTCGACAACCAGAACGGCGGCTCAATTGCCGCCAATAGTCTGGTCACCTACACTGTGAGCTTTAGCGAGGACATGGACGCCTCCAGTGTGTCCTCGGCAGACTTCAGCAACGCGGGCTCCTCTAGCGTTTCTTTCGGGTTGATCATCGAGAGTTCATCCGGGGTTTTCAGTATTCCGGTCACGCCGACGACTCCCGGTAGCCTCCAACTGCAGGTGCCCGCTGGTGCTTCGATGAGCGATCTTGCCGGCAATCTGCTCGACACGAGTGTTGCGATCACCGACGACACGATCCTTACCGTCACCGCACCCGACTCAACCGCCCCGACCTTGGACGGCAGCGACATCGTCGATAACAAAGGTGGTGGAGCGGTGAACGCGAACAGCGTGGTGACTTATGCGGTAACCTTCAGCGAGGATATGGACGGTGCTACGGTGGATGCCGCCGACTTCGGTAACGCCGGTAGTTCGACCATTAGCATCGGGACGATCAGCGAGACTGCGCCGGGTGTGTTTAGCATCGAAATCACGCCGGTTGGGGTTGGAACCTTGCAGCTCGAGGTCATCAGCGGCGCCAGCATGACCGATTCATCGGGCAACCCTCTGGACTCGGCATCTGCCATCACCGACGACACCACCCTGACTGTGGACGCCGCGACCACTGGTCCCATCGCCGTTGCATCCTATGTGTATGGTGCCAATGCTGCCTCCCAGCCGCAGCCGACTAGCTGGCAGAACGGCACGATCTCGGATGTCGGCAACGTCAAACTGAGCGACGGCCAGCTCGCCACCGGGAGCTGGAACGACGGCACGCACGTCGGATTCAGGAACGACACTGACGACGGTAATCCACAGCCGAGGGTAACTTTCGATCTCGGTGGGCTCTACGATGTATCGACCATCGAGGTCTTCTCCAACACTGCCTTCGCCGCACTCGATTCCGTCGAGGTAGCGACGAGCACCGACGGCACAAACTTTGATCCACCGACCAGCTCCACGCTGTCGTTCAGCAGCGTCTCCGGAGATCTGACCCGAGCTACGCTGGACGTCTCCGCGCTAGGCGATGCGACTCACTACCGGCTCGATTTCTTCGAGAACCAACAGTGGTCGATGATCAACGAGATCCAGTTCAACGGTGGGCCGGGCGGTCCTGATCTCACGCCACCGACCTTGGCCGGCAACAACATCGTCGATGACCAGGACGGTGGACCGGTCAACGAGAACAGGTTGGTAAGCTACACCGTCACCTTCAGCGAGAACATTGACGAGGCCACGGTTTCGGCCGCAGATTTTGGTAATGCGGGTACCTCGCCGATCAGTTTCGGCGCGATCAGCGAGATCACTCCCGGCGTGTTCACGGTCGAGGTTACGCCGACCGCCATTGGTACGCTGCGGCTCCAGGTTCCCATTGGTGCCACCATCATGGACCCCGCCGGCAACCCGCTCGACACGGATTCAGCCATCGTCGATGACACCACGATCAGCGTCGTCGTCGCCCCGCCGGACAACACCGCGCCGAGCCCTGACCCGATGAGCTTCGCGAGCGCTCCATCTGCGAGCAGCGTGACCTCGATCTTGATGGAGGCGACCGCTGCAAGCGATGTCGCGGGTGTCGAATATTACTTTACCGAAACCTCAGGCAATCCCGGGGGCGACGACAGCGGTTGGCAGGCTGAAACCATCTACGAGGACAGGGGTCTGAGCACCGGCATGGTTTACACTTACACCGTGACTGCGCGGGATTTGAGCGCCAATCAGAACGCCACCGCGCCTTCTGATCCGGCCTCGGCCACCGCCCAGACACCGATTGTTCCTCCCACCATCACCGTCCCCACCAGCCGCCACATCGTGCAGCGCTCGGCG
Organism: Verrucomicrobiales bacterium; assembly: GCA_047619485.1. Lineage (GTDB taxonomy): Bacteria > Verrucomicrobiota > Verrucomicrobiia > Verrucomicrobiales > DEV007 > JBLHKE01. Next base: position 3,346 of record JBLHKE010000796.1, read on the forward strand.
TCCAATGTCGGATCGATCGGGATCGAGGGTAGCTACAGCATCGGCAGCCCGGACTCGATCGAGGCACGCACGGTCGTCATGTCAGGTGGCGGTAATTCTGGCGCCAGTACCGGCTGGCAGCTGATCGATGCCTCGCCCGCTGGCGGAAATTTCGCCGGCACCCTCAGCAACGTGCCGGCTGGTGGCTGGTATCAACTCGAGGTGCGCAGCGTGACCAGCGGATCGCCTAGTAGTC
>JBLHKE010000797.1:0-3579 GCA_047619485.1 Verrucomicrobiales bacterium
ACAATAAATCAATTTAAATCGTGGAGATCAAAATAAATTGCTCGGAGCGGGCAAGAATCATTTTAGAATTCGCCCAGATCCGCCCGCTGAATCGTCATTAAATCCATTTAAATCCTCCCCAGCAAACGGATCTGGATCGGAATTCTAAAACGTTTTGCTCGAATCCTCTAAGTCCGACAGGCTCCTAGGAAATTGCTTTTCAGCTCCACTGTCCCCAGGCGCCTATCGGGCGGGGTTAGAGGGGGGGCGTTCGGCAGCCTTATCAGCCTCCGCCTGCATCTCCTCCAACTTCTTCTCTGCGGCCTTCTCAGCCGCTTCGGCACCTTCCTCTTTCGCTTCCTCGATCGCCTTGGCTGCAGCGCGTTCAGCATCTGCTTTCTCGGCAGCGTCCCAACGCTCTGCGCCTTCCTCGGCGGCGATCTTGCGCAACTCTGGATCCACACCCCCAACATCCCAATCGCCACGCATCCAGTCAACGATCAGCCCGATATCATCATTGCTCAAGGCGGCTGAAGTCACACTTCCATCCTCTTCAACCTTCGGCCCGAATGCCGGCATGTTGTCATTGCGCTTGCCGTAAAAGCGCTTGTGTCCCGGGTCTTTAATAAATTCGATCAACCAGTTGCGCGATGCATAGTTGGTGAGTTCGGGCCCTTTCCGGCCTTCGTCATAATACTTGTGGCAGTCTGTGCAGGCGAACCCCTCTTCACCGATCAGGACTTTTCCTTCCTTGATCGCCCCTGCATCAGCGAGATCGAGCGACTGCTGCGACTTCAACCCGGCCTCGGCTGAGAGCGCCTTCACGAGCAGCTCCAGATCGGCCTTGTCGGTCTCATCTAGGTCTGCGAGATCTTCCTGCACGAAGTCCACCATCTTGCTCTTCTCGGCAAAAGCGGTTCCCCCGAAGTGATCGACACTCAAAATTTTCTCCGGATCCAACATGGCGGCGACCCACTCGCGATCTCCGAATCCATGGAGATCTGATGCGACCTGCTTATCCGAGCGCGGTTTGCCGGTTCCATCGTGACCGTCATAGGCGTGACACGAGGCACACTTCGATTGGAAAAGACGTGGACCGCGCGTCAATGGATCCTCGTAGAGCAAGGTTAACGCGCCCTCCGGTGGAATTCCGCCACGGACTTTGATCAATTCCTTAGTCCGCGCTGCCTCGACGTGGGCCAGTTCGACCTCATGCTTGTAGTCTTTGTCTTTCGCATCGTGTGAGAAGCCGAGAGCGGTAAGCCAGATAAATCCTCCAATCAGCAAATAAAGTATGCAAACGTTCACCCAGTGGCCGATTGAAGTCTTTCCTATCAGCGGCATCATGAAAACCATCCCGGCGAGGATACTCGGCAGAACGATCGCGCCAACGATGATCATTCCACCCGAAAACACCTCGAATTCCAAAAGTTGGAACAGCGACATGAAGTACCAATCCGGCCGCGCCGCATCGTAAGCCTGCGCAGGGTTGGCTGGAGCCATCAGCTCGGTTCCCTTCCAAAAAACGAAAAACAACACCGCCGCCATCACTGCAAAACAGGCGATCGCGTCGCGGAAAATCTGATCTGGCCAAAACATGCCGTCACGTTTCGGACGTCGCGCGGAGTCATCGTCCTTGCCCTTGATTACAAGGAAAGCAAGGCGTGCTAGTACAGCAGCCAAGACTCCAACCAAAACCCAGGGCACCCAAGAATTACCGTTCGAGCCCCATCCGAAAGCGAATGCCAAGACGACAACCGTCGCCGCGATGAACGCACCGAAGGTCCAGTAGTAGAGTGCACCTGCACGCGTAGCAGGTTTCGCTTCAGTAATTCCGTGTTTGCGGAAAAGGTAGATGTGCACGACGATCAATCCGACCAGCGCAGCGGGCAAAACCCCAGCGTGCAGCGCGAAAAATCGTGTGAGCGTCGCGTTTCCATAGTCTGAACCACCGACGATCACCTTCTGCAGATCCTCGCCGATAAAGGGCACAATTCCAGCGAGGTTCGTCGCGACCTTCGTCGCCCAGAACCCCTTCTGATCCCAAGGCAACAGGTAGCCGGTCAACGAAATCCCGAGCGTCAGGAACAACAGCAGGACACCGAACCAGAAGTTAAACTCTCGCGGCGCTCGGTAGGCGCTATCGATCACCACCTGCACCAGGTGAAGTACTAACAGAACTACCATGATCTGCGCGGTCCAGTGGTGGATACCACGCAGCAACCAGCCCCCCGGCATCTCATTCTGGATGTAGTAGACACTCTCCCACGCGGTGACCGCACTCGGGCTATAGGCCATCCAGAGGAATACCCCAGTGATGAACTGCACCATGATCGCAAAGGACAGCGTGCTGCCCCAAACATAGCGCCAGCGGGCACCGCCCGGCACGTGTTCGAACAACGCCTCGCGCGTCAGCTTGGCAATCCCTGTGCGGTCGTCGACCCAGTTGAGTAGATTCTTAAACATTGGCTTTTAAAATTAGGAGACCGCTTTCTTCGCGGCGATGCCTGCGCGGAAATTTTGGAAGGTCACCCAGACCTCACCCTCGGCGAGTTTTGCCTGGTCCACCTCGAGCGTGTCCAGCGCGCGCGCGCTCACGCAACGTTCACCGCGGGACCCGTCTTGCTCGAACTCACTCTTGTGACACGGGCAGTAGTAGTGGCCATCTGCCGGGACAAACTTCACACTGCAGCCCGCGTGTGGGCAGCTCGAGTTGAACGCGACCACCGAACCGTCAGGCTTCCTGCTGAGGAAAACCCCACCGATCGGTTTCGATTCATACCTCATCCAAGCGTCATCCTTCTCCGCCACCACGTCGAAGCGCTTCGGCGTGCCGTCTTCGGGGAGGTCATTGACCGTCGCCAACTGCACTCGGAGCGTGCCAGCCGATTCCTTCATCAGCGGCGAAATAAATGTCAGCAGCCCTGCCCCAACCGGTGCGACTACGACCAATCCGCCAAATACGACGCTGCCGGCCTTGATCATGAAGTCGCGACGATCCGGATCGCCAGACGCACTAGCATCAGATTTCGCCGCAAGGTCGGCCTCGGTTTTTTCGTCAGGTTCAGATGGGGAGTCGGGCTCGTCTGCCATGGTAGGTATAGTTAGATGGGTTCCAATTAAATGCCGCTCAGCGCCATAATGGTCAAGGGCTAAGCGGTGAGGAATTTGCGGGACAAATCGAATGATCCTCTAGTGGAATACTCCCTATGAACACTCCAATCCCCAAGCAAAATCTCCACCGCCGCCGCCAATTTCTCAAAGCTGCGGCCATCGGCCTTGGAACGAGTGCTATCGGAGGCACTGTCCATGCGCTTGCGCAAGACAAGCCAGGCCCCGATGCTGGCACCCTTATCGCACTCAACACCCCCCTTTCTCCCCATCTCCGATCGATTCAACGGCTCTCTAAAGCGCCACACGCAAAGAGCAAATATAATTGCTAGGAGTCTGTCGGACTTAGGTTTTTAACGCGCTCACAGTGCGCTATTTGGAAAAGTAAAATTGAAAAGAAGCGAATACGGGCTCCTGAGGGTGTTAGTACATGTTAGGATCGATACCTCGGTCTAAGTCCGACAGGCGCCAAGGAAATTGCTTTTCAGC
>JBLHKE010000798.1:0-3577 GCA_047619485.1 Verrucomicrobiales bacterium
ATCATCGCTGAAATCTGCCTTGGTGCTGGCTAAAATTCCTGCGCATCTTTGTATGACTTATTTCCTGACAACCCCTTAGTAGATCAGCTATGCTTTTTGGCATGGGTTCAGCTTCATACTGATCCCATCTTCCTCCATGAACTCTAAACGAATGCCCCTTGGACGGCTGATCCGCCTCGCCGCCCTTTTTTAATCAGCGCCACGACCAGTTTCGCCAGTCCGATCATCAGCGAGTTCCTAGCAGTGAACGAAAATTCGATCAGAGACTCCGATGGCGATCGCTCAGATTGGATTGAACTGCGCAATACCTCCGCTACCCCGATTGACCTTACAGGTTACTCGCTCACGGATCGTGCGACGATGAGGCAGAAGTGGGTCTTCCCAGCCGAGATTTTCCCAGCCAATGGTTTCCTGATCGTGTTTGCTTCGAGGAAAGACCGAGGGGTCGCTGGCGCCGAACTGCATACGAATTTTAACCTGACCTCTGCTGGCGAATACCTTGCCCTGTTCGCCCCCGGGGCGAGCGAACCAAGCACGGTCTTCGACCCCTACCCGCCGCAGTTCGAGAACACGGCCTATGGGGAAGGAGCCACCGTCACCACTTCCACCCCCGTCAGCACCGGGGCATCCTGCCGCTGGCGCATCCCCACGAGTAACATCTCCAATTGGGCAGGGAGTACGTTCAACGATAGCTCGTGGACAGCTGCCACAACCGGTGTCGGCTATGAGACCAGTTCGAGCAACACCTATACATCACTCATCAGCCCCAACGGAAATACCCGAACGCAGATGTTCAACTCGCGAACATCCGCTTACATTCGCATCCCCTTCAATGTCGCCGAAGCCGACAGGGTCAGTGGCATCAACCTACGGATGAAATATGACGACGGCTTCGCCGCGTTCATTAACGGGGTACAAATCGCCGGCGACCGGGATCCGGATTCACTCACCTGGAACTCGATTGCAACCGCCAACCACGACGATACCGACGCCCTAGTGTTCACCAACTTCGAAGTCACCGACTTACCGGTCTCCTTGACTGATGGCGAGAACATTCTCGCCATCCAGGGGCTGAACCGCGCAACGAACAGCTCGGATTTCCTCATCATCCCCGAGCTCGATATCACCACAAGCGAAATCCAGCCAGACGACCTAGGATTCCTCCTCACCCCTTCGCCGAACGCCGTCAACTCCGAGTCCTTTGATGGGCTGGTCGAGGATACCAAATTCTCGCTCAACCGCGGATTCTACTCCCTCCCGATCAATGTCGAAATCACCACGGGAACTCCAGACGCGCAGATCCGTTACACCACCGATGGCAGCCCACCGACCGCGAGCAGTGGCAACGTCTATGCTACGCCTATCCAGATCGGAGCAACCACAGTCCTGAGGGCAGCGGCGTTCAAGGATGGTTTCGCCCCGACCAACGTCGACACCCAGACCTACATCTTCACCAATTCAGTACGCATCCAAGCGGAGATGGATCCAGAGATCACCACCGACGGAGCTTACTCCAATCTGATGGACACTGCCCTGCGCGGCAACCTCCCGATCATGTCACTCGCCACCCTCAACTCAAATCTCTTCGGCGGAAGCGGCATCTACACCAACTCCCAAAACTCCGGCCGATCCGCAGAAGTACCACTCTCAGTCGAATACTTCACCCCGACCGGCAGCGAGGAATTTCAGATCGATGCAGGCGTCCGCATCCACGGCGGTAATGCGCGCTCACATCCGAAAAAACCACTGCGCCTGTATTTCCGTCGCGATTATGGCGAGGGGAAGCTCCGCTACCCACTGTTCCCAGGATCACCTGTGGATGAGTTCGATCAACTACTACTCCGCGGCGGCGGCCACGATAGCTGGTCGCTCGCAGCCTCCTTCGGGCGTGACGACACCGATCTACCACCACACGGCACCATCATGCGCGACCAGTTCCTCCGCCGTATCGAGGTCGAGATGGGCATCCTCTCGCCACGTGGAAAATACGTCCACGTCTACATTAACGGACAATACTGGGGCGTCTACGACCTCCACGAGCGCGCCAACGAAGACTTCTTCGCAGATCATGGGGGCGGACAGCCGGAGGACTACGACGTGCTGCACCACCCGGAGTTCGTCGGACCGGACTACTCCCTCGTCAGCGGCGACGATGCTGCATGGAACACCATGCAGAACCTCGCCCGCAGTGGGATTTTTAACGAGGCACAGTATCAGGCGATCCAGGAATACCTCGACATCGACTCCTACATCAATGCGATGATCACCCGCATGTGGTCAGGCGACTACGACTGGTGTGGGCCGATTTTTGTAGGCAATTCCAACCGAACCGTCTTCGGCAACAAGAACTGGTATGCAGGTCGGCGCAGCCGCAATGGCGACGGCAAGTTCCAATTCTTTAGCTGGGACGCAGAGATGTCCATGGGACTGCACCTGATGTCGAACCTCGGACTCGCGGGTAACCCCACACCAGCCCAGCGCGTCACCAATTTCGATCTGACCCAGGCCGATGACTCGGGGTCTCCCGTGGCTCTCTACGATCGCTTGCGCAACTACCTCGAGTTCCGCGTGCGCTTCGCCGATCTCCTGCAGAAACATTTGTTCCACACCGGCGTGATGAGCACTACCAGCAACCGCTTGCGGCTAGAGGCAATGGAGCGGGAAATCGAAAACGCGATGATCGCAGAATCTGCCAGATGGGGAGACGAAGGCTTTGGCGACGAAGTTTTCGACCGTGATGACGAGTGGCGCTCCGAGGTCAACTGGCTGAAGCACACCTTCATCGCGGCGCGCAACAACCAGTTGATCACCCAGTTCCGCAACCAGGGCATGTTCCCGAGTTTGAACGCGCCAAGCTTCAGCCGCCGCGGCGGAACGGTCGCCGTCGGCAGCAGCATTACCCTCAGCGGTCTCGGCGGGAACATCTACTACACGCTGGATGGCAGCGATCCTCGCCTGGTCGGAGGCGGGATCAGCCCGACCGCCCAAATTTACAATGGCCCGATCTCCCTCCCGGGTCCAAGCGTTAAGGTTCGCGTCCGCACCCGAGTCAGCACCAGCAACTGGTCAGCGCTCGACGAGGTCACTTTCATCGTCGGTAACGCCGCAAATTTTGTGAACCTCGCGATCACCGAGATCCACTACCACCCGGCGAACCCAAGCACTCCCGCAGAGCTCGCGACGTCCGAAAACGACACCGACTTCGAATTCATCGAGCTAACCAACATCTGGAACACCGGTGTCGTCCTCAGCAACATCGAGTTCACCCAAGGGGTCAGCTTCAAACTCGACTCATCCGCACCGATCCAGGAGCTCGCTTCTGGTGAGACGGCCTTGATCGTGGCTAACCGTGACGCCTTCCTCGCCCGCTACGGGCCGGCGCTGGCACCGCGTATCGCCGGAACCTTCGCGGATGGATCAAAGCTCAGCAACAACGGCGAGACCGTCACGCTCATCAACCCCTTCGGTCAAGTGATCAGCAGCTTCAGCTACACTGACTCATCACCATGGCCAGCAGCCGCCGACGGTGGCGGCCCGTCGCTCGTCTTGCGCGACCCAATCGAGTTCATCGACCCCG
>JBLHKE010000799.1:0-3574 GCA_047619485.1 Verrucomicrobiales bacterium
AGAAAACTAGAGCAATCGCGACGAATGGATGCGTTGTTTGAAACTTCATGGGTTGCCTGTTCACCGTATTTATACGGGAATTGATACTTCTTGGACAGAGCAAAAGCGATCTTGAAAGATCTCTGTGCTTAGCGGCTGAACGTCACTACTACGAACTTGCTTCGCGCGCGATCGCTTCGCGGTAGTGGGATTCCAGTTGGCGGATCTGTTTGCGGAATTCAAACTTTTCTTCGATGGCCTGGCGGGCGCCTAGGGAGACCTTCTTGTAGAGGGCTGGATCGGCCATCAGTTGCAGGGAGTTTTTGGTTAGATCGGCGACGTCGCGTTCGTCTGAGAGCATGCCGGATTCAGCATGGTCGATCGCCTCGGGGATGCCGCCGTGTCTCGTGGCAATGGCGGGGAGGCCGGTGGCCATGGCTTCTAGCATGGCGTTGGGGACGCCCTCCTGATTCTTGTCGGTGCCCATCTGGGACGGGTGCATGAACAGGTGGCTGCGGTAGGCTTTTTTGAGAATGGTTTTCTGATCTAGGAAGCCGAGGAATTCCACTTTGTCAGCGATGCCGAGTTTCTGGCACTGGGCTTTGAGCTGTTCTTCGAGTGGTCCGTCGCCGGCGATCTCGAACTTGGTGTTTGGATGTTCTGTTAGGATATTTTTGAAAACCTCGAGCGCGACGGGCAGCCCCTTCTTCTCCACCAGCCGGCAGGCCTGAAAAATTTTCCACTCTCCGTTTTCGGGTGGGGTCTGGCGGTCTTTGAATTTGACCCCCGAGAGTGGGATCGCGGTGCGCTGCAGGCGGAGTTTTTCCTCTGGGCAACCGGCGGCGCGCAGGCGGTCGAGCAGCGATTCGGAGCGCGCTAGCACGAGGGTGCTGTGTTGGAATACCTCGCGCATGAGGGCGTTGTGCGCGGGGTTTTCGAGATCGGCTCCGGCGTCGGCGCCGTGGAAGCTGACGACTACCGGGTGGCGGATGGTCTTGAGCACCGGTAGCAATTGGACGGCGATGTTGCCGAAATAGATATGCAGCACCTCGGCCCCGTGGCGCTGGATGGCGTAGAGGAAGTCGCGCACCTCGGCGTTGTTCATCGGCCATGGGACGCCCTTGAATTTTTGGTGGTAGAGGCGTCGGAGGAAGCGGTTGCGTGGCTTGGGGAGGACGGTGACCCACTTGTGGTGGCGCGGGAAGGCCTCCTCGTTCTGGCGCTTGCGGGTGATGACGTGGGACTGGAACGCCTCTAGGCCGATGACCTGGCGGTAGATGTGGCGCATGTCCGCGGCGAGGAAGGTGGCGCAGTAGGTGGCCACGACGGTACGCTCGCTGATGGGGAGTTCGTCAGGAATGGTGGCCATGCAACAAGGAGTTTGGGGCGTCTCGCCCCTCTGGTTTGAGGGGGGCGAGACGCCCCTTGCTCCTAGGGCTACGCGTGGACGTTCGCCAAGTCTTTTTCGGAGCTGACTCCCCAACGTTCGCCGGCGGCGATGAGGTCATCGTCTAGCGCCCAGCGATCTGGCAGTGGGTCGCCCTTATGCTCGTGGTTGCCGCCTTTGAGGGTCATGCAGCCTTTGTTGTCGCCGATCTCCGCGATGGTCTCGAGCTCCTTTTCGGTGAAGGTGACGTCGGGGAGTTGCGCTAGTTCGTCGATCTTGTCCTCGATGGATTTCACGTCGCCAGGCTCTTGGATGAGTGTGGGGACGACTGAATTGACAGCCGGGTGTGACAGGTTCCACGCGCAGGAGAACTGCAGCGGGGTGATGCCATGGGCTTCGATGATCGGGCGGACTTTTTCGAGCTTCTCGCATCCGGCCTCGACCCATCCGTCGGGGCGGAACTTGCGGTGGTCGCGTTCGGGGAAGGGGTGGCCGGGTTTGATGTCATCGTGGAAAATGCCGCCGTAGTCGACGACGCGGGTGATGACTTTGACACCGAATTTTTCTGCGGCGGGAAGCGCCAGCTGACCGGGCCATGGCTCGAAGGGGTTGAGGATGAGCATTGCCCAGTCGATGTATTCTTCACCGAACTTCTCGAAGCAATCGATGACGTCGAGGGTGAAGCCGTTGGCCGGACCCGGTGCAATGCCGACGAGTTCGGTGAGCCCGTCTGACTTGGTGGTGGCCATGGCGTCCCAGACTCGCTGGTCGGAGAATCCGGTGTGGTCTGGGTTGTGGAGCAGGAGGAGATCGAATTTGTCGACGCCGATGCGTTCGAGGGATTTTTCTGTGGAAGTTTTGACATACTCTGACCACTGCTCGGGGGCGTGCATGGCGGGGTCGGTGAAGCGTGGGAAGCCCTTGCTGCCGGCGCGTTCACCTTTGTAGAAGTCGTGGCCGATGGCACCGATGAGGCAGTAGGAGTCGCGTGGGAAAGCTGCCAGTGCGCGGCCGAGAATTTCGTCGGAATCGCCGGTGCCGTAGACGTCGGCGGTCATGAAGGTACGGATCCCTTTGTCGTAGGCGTGGTGGATGGAGGCGATGTAGCGTTCTTCGCTTAGGCAGAGGCCGAAGTGCATGAATCGGCCGCCGCTCCAGGTGCCGTAAGCTGTTTTGGTTGGGTGCATGGGGGACGGTTACGCTATTTCTTGGCGCTTGGAAACCCCGGAGAGCAAGAGCTTGCCAAATTCAGAGGAGTTTTTGGCAACGGATGCGATACCGGTGGAGGTGGCGGCTTGATTCAGGGAGGCCAGACGCCCTAGTTACTTGGCTTCAACTGAAGAGTTGAAGTTTGCCCCTACGAGCCGGGGATCAATACATGATCGCGTCCTCGGGTTCCTCGGTCTCGGTGAAGGTCTCGACTTCGAGGACTGGGACGGTGAGGCCATGCTCTTGGCGGTAGCTCATTTTTCCAGTGATTGTATACCAGCCCATTTCTTTGTACTGCGGGAGGTCGTCGGCGAATTCGACCGGGATGGCGAGTGGTCGTTTGTCGGCGGCACAGCACTCCATGAAGAGCCGGAAGACGCGCAGGCGGCGGTTGCTATCGAGCTCGGCCATGACCTGCCCGGTGGTCTCGATGCCCTGGCCGACGAGGACGTCCTGGATGACTTTGTCGCCGCCAGTGTAGAAGAGTTCGGGGACGGTGATCATCAGCTCGCCGTTGGCGTTCTGATCGACCTGTGCCTTGAGGTCTTCGAGCGTGAACGATGAGTAGGCGTCTGCGGCGTTGTCAGGTTCGCCCTCGGGTGCTTGGGGGGCGACGGATTTGGCAACGCGTGCGGCGAGGTTTTGGGCATCAGTCGGTTTGCGGGCTTTGGCGAGATCGTTGCTGAATGCGCCGTTCTTTGCGACCCAGCCGTCGCTGTATTTGTCCGGGGTGAACGCGGTGGCGGCAGCGACCGGCGCGACGAGGATCAGGATCATCATGGCCAAGCCGAACGGCGTCTCTTGTTCGTGGTGATGATGCTCATGGTGATCGTGGTCATGCTCCGCGTGGTCGTGATCATGTTCAGCGTGGTCGTGGTCGTGGTCATGTTCCACGTGGTCGTGATCGTGGGAGCATGCCTCGGCACACTTGTGATTGTGATCATGGTCATGATCGTCGTCAGCCGCGCCGTGATCGTGACCGCAGTCGGCTTCTTTTTC